>NZ_LNDC01000190.1:0-7467 GCF_001870905.1 Geitlerinema sp. PCC 9228 | reverse complement strand
GCCGAAACGTTCAATACGAACAGCTAGAAACCTACAAAACAGAGTAGGGTGGGCATTGCCCACCCGACCAAACCCCATCAAAAATATAAATCATTTTTCTATCAAAAAATCGCCACAAACGTTCAAAGCGAACAACTAGAAACAGGCAAATATGAAAAAATAGAATGGGGAACACCATACCAAACTATTATAAAAATCACCATTTCTGGATATGAAGAACTTATTTCTAGAACCCATCCTCCCAAAATGACCTATGCTATCCATACAGAATGCATCGCCTGTGACGCTTGCCGTCCTCGATGTCCTACTGGTGCTATTTCCGCCAACAATAAAAAATACAATATCGACCCCAATTTGTGCAACGACTGTCAGGGATATTTTTCCCATCCTTTGTGCGTTTTGGTTTGTCCCACCTTGCATCCCGTACCGTGGAATTGTTCTTTAGAAACCCATCGCCAGCCACGCCAACCCTATTCCACTTCCAGCCATCCCCACTTATTTATTCAAAGCAATAGTGGGTTTTCTTATACCCCCTTTGCCTCGGCAATTGTTATCTGGGAAGCTTGCAATATTTTTACCCAAAAACAATCCTTACCCTGGCATACCGATAGCGAAGGGAAAATGGTCTATCGGCGAAACATTAAAAAAGGCAAAGGTTCCCTTACCTTTCGCATGAAAACGGGATTTTGCCCAAATGCTGGTTTGCTTTCAGTATCGGAAAATAATGCTTCACAAGACTTTCCCAGTATTGCAGCAATCGATCCCCGTGCGGCTTGCCTGCATTTGCTCTATGCTGGTTATGCTACCACATTGGAACGACCTTGGGAAGAAAATTTTACCATAAGCGATCGCCAAATTGAAGCCTACTTAGGTCTCAACCGCCGCAAAGATTTATCCAAAATTACCAAACTGGCTCTAATTAAATATTTAGCCTTAGAACCCACTCGCTTGCAGTGTCACATTCAATGGTTTCGCCAAGGAAACGTACCTGCTTTTGCAGTAGAAGAAGAACCCATTTGGCGAGTTGTTGAAGTTCACCATCATTTCCACGAAGATGAAAACGGTGAAAAACATGTCACCGGATTGACTTTTGAAATTCAAGCCGGTACTTGGGCAAAATATTTTCTCAACTGGCAGGGATATCAAGAAAAAACCGCTTTTTATCAATACGGAATTTTGCCAGAGTGGGTATTAAAAGCTGTCATGCGTTTGTGGCAGCGGCGGGAAGGCGCGGTGAGAATTTTATTGTGGTTGTTGTTTAAAGTAAAAATTGGTAGGGAACAACCCATTGCGGTAGCAACGCTGATGCGGATAGCTTACGGAGAAAATAAAATTCAGCAAGCCTACAACAACCGCCACCGTCGCAAACGACAAATTCAAACTTTTGAAAGCGATTTGCAGGCACTTTCGGAATACGGCATTCAACCGATATTTGACCCGCAAACCTATCCCACAGATATCCAACCGATTTGGTTGCAGTTGCAAGAAATTCCCGAAGATAGTGAGGCGGCTTTGGCGTTTTGGACTGCAGACGGTCAAAGACAGCGACGTTTGACAGACCCAGCGCCTCGCGGCAAGTGGGAACGGCTGATGCGCGCGAAGTTGTTGCGGTTTCAGCTACCGGAAGCTTGGGAAGAACCCCTGGCAAGGTTCAAAAGCCGTCAAAAACCCAGTTCTCGGTCCGATTCTCGGTCCAATTATAGAAGGTATCGGCAACCAAAGCGCGATTTTTATTTTTCTGGCAATGTTTCTGGGGAGGCGGTGAAGCAGGCGCGTTGCCGTCGCGGTTGGAGTCAGCGATATTTGGCTCGCATGATGGGAAAAAGTCAAAGTTGGGTCCGCGATGTGGAGAGGGGTCGCTTGCAGGTTAAGTCGCGGGATTGGCAGCGGTTGTGCGAGATTTTGTCTCTGGGAGATGGTGGGTAGCTCGGCAGATGGGGGGCTAATTTTGTAGGAGCGAATTATTATTTTTGGGCAGGGTAGATGTTTGGGTAAAGGCGTCTCAAAAACCTCCCCTTTTTTATGACGAAATTAATTTCGCCCTATGTTACTTTCTATTATATAACTTTTGGAGAGTTTTGTCAATCGGTTTTGCTTTTAGATTTTCTGTACGAAGGAGGCGCGATCGCGTACAATGCGCTCCAGAAGGGCTTAGCAACAGTTAAGGAAAGGTTATGGAGTCGGTTCTGGTGGCGCGTTCTTTGGCTCGTCAAGTAGACAATCGCTGGCTGTGGCGGGGGCTTCATTTTGAGCTGCCGGCTGGCTGTCAGTTAGGGCTGGTGGGGGAGACGGGAACTGGGAAAAGTTTGTTGCTGCGATCGCTGGCTGGGCTGGATCCGATTCAGGAAGGCACGATTTGGTTTCGCGATGTACCCCAATCCCAGTGGTCTATGCCTGCCTATCGCGCTGGGGTGGTGTATTTGCAGCAGCAGCCGGCTTTGTTGGAAGGTACGGTGGAGGAAAATTTCCAGGCGGTGTATCGCTTGAAGGTCCATCGATCGCAAAACTACCGCCGCGACCGGATTTTGCCGTGGTTGGAACGGTTGGAACGCGATCGCACTTTTTTAGAACGCTCGGTGATGCATCTTTCTGGCGGCGAACGGCAGTTGGTGGCGTTGGTGAGAGCTTTGCAAATCCAACCGCAAATATTGTTGCTAGACGAACCCACAGCGGCTTTGGATGGGGAAACGGCTCAAAAAGTAGAAGCCGCGATCGCATCTTGGCTACAAGGGGAGAGCAACCGAGCTTGCATTTGGACCAGCCACGACCGCGAACAGATTCACCGGGTCACCGACCAGCGTTTGGTTTTGTCGAAATTTGCCGATTTGATATGAATTATATTGCGATTGAATACTGGCAACTGGCACTGGCGGCGTTGTTAATTGTAATTAACATCAGTCTTTCCGTTGGGTTGCGATTGGGGTTGGAACGTACTTTGGCAATTGCTGCCTTGCGGATGACCGTACAATTGCTGCTGGTGGGTTATGTATTGCAGTGGCTGTTCGAGCAAGAAAATCCCCTATTTATTTTGTTAATTGGGGCGGTTATGGCATCGGTGGCTGGGATGACTGCTGTCAATCGTACCAAACGTCGTTTTGCCCGGATTTATATCAACAGTTTGCTGTCGGTGTTGGTGTCTGCGTCTGTAGTAACGGGATTGATGCTTTTGGGGGTAATTCAAGTTCGCCCGTGGTACGATCCCCAGTATTTAATTCCCCTGTTGGGGATGATTTTGGGCAATATTTTAAATGGGATTTCTTTGGGATTGGACCGATTTTTGGAGGATTTGGTAGCCAATCGCGATCGCATTGAGATGCTGTTGGCATTGGGGGCAACCCGTTGGGAAGCAGCTACCCGGGAAATCCGCGATGCCGTGCGGGTGGGAACCATTCCCATTGTCAATTCTATGATGGTGATGGGATTGGTGAGTTTGCCAGGGATGATGACCGGGCAAATTTTAGCAGGTGCCAGTCCTTTGGATGCGGTTCGCTATCAAATTGCCATTGTATTTGCGATCGCAGCGGCAGCAGCGTTGGGAACCATGAGTGTAGTTTTGCTCGCCTTTTTAGCATTATTTTCACCATTGCACCAGTTGCGCTTGGATTTGCTAGCACGTCCCACCAACAACTCTTAAAGCCAGAATCCCCTAATCATAGGAAACTCGCGCTATGCTACAAAATTGTTAAAATCGTTTTCCAAATATAGGGGGGTGTGCTACTATAAAGTGAAAGGTATCGGTGTTTTGAGTTTTTGCGCACACGAAAGAATTTATCCAATTCGGTGTTATTTCCAAAAAACTTACCTCCGAAACCTCAATCTTTGTATGCTACCAACTGATGAGGTAAGTAATGACCGTTTATATCGGAAATCTCTCTTATGATGTAACGGAAGACGATTTAAACTCTGTCTTCTCTGAATACGGCTCTATCAAGCGAGTCAAATTACCGGTCGATCGGGAAACTGGAAAAAGACGCGGTTTTGGCTTTGTGGAGATGGAATCGCCCGACCACGAAACAACAGCCATTGAAGAGCTGGACGGCGCTGAATGGATGGGACGGACGTTAAGAGTCAATAAAGCCAAACCCCGTACAGAAAGAAAGCCTTTCGATCGCCGCTAAAAACAATAAGCAGACGCGAGAAAAAAACCAGGTTGCTTGCTTCAACCTAGCAACGTTGGCCGTTGTTGGTTTTGAAATTCGTCCCCAAGGATGGAGAGGAGAAGAGATTTCTCCTCTTCCTAAGCTTATTTCGGTCGAAAGGGTTTGGGTCCAATTCCCCGCCCTGGAAAATTTCCTTAAAAGCCCCAACCGACAACGATTTGGGGGCATTTGGGTCAAAGTTCCCAACGTGCGGTAACCATACCACCTTCCTGATACGAGGAAAGCAGGCTTCCGCCAGCAATTCTATGGGGACACTCGCACGTTGCGTTAGCAGGTGGGGAGCATTCATGGCGTAAATCATGTTATGCTAGCGGGAACGTTGGGATGGACATCGCCCGACGAGAAACGAATCCCGAACGACCGTAAGACCCGAGGGAGCGCGTTGTTACCTATTTAAAATCCCATGCCTTGAGCCTGGGGGAGATGTCAATAATTGGTTCGCTTTAGCACCAGGCGAACAACTAGAATGAGAGGAATCTAAATGGCCCAAGTGGTCTTGGCAGAAAATGAAAAGCTAGAATCCGCCCTACGTCGGTTTAAACGGAAAGTTTCCCAAGCCGGCATTTTCGCAGATATGAAAAAAGGGCGACATTTTGAGACGCCCAAAGAAAAACGCAAGCGAAAAGAACTTGCCCGGCACAAACAGCAACGTCGGCTTCGACGCCGTCAAAGATAGAGCAATAATTTGGTTCTCGATGTTCGAGGGCAATTGAGGAAGAGAACTCAGTTGCTTTTGCTGGAGCTATCTAAGGAAAGGTATTTGGATAGCGAAGGGAGAACCAATTTTGACTTCGCCGGTCCATGTTTTCTAGCATCTGCACCCAACAATTCGCCATTCTCTGTGTAAGAATGCGGAGTACCAGTGAAAACAAGTTAAGGCGAAGGAACAGTGGTGTATTGGTTGCTACACCCAACACCCCCAATGGTTCATTTTGCTGGTAAAGGTGCTAAACTGTGGGCAGCGAAAGTGAAGTCCAGGCACAAGTTTCCTCTATAAATAAATATAAGAAACCTCTGTACCGGTCAAGGAATACGGCCAATAACAGGCCGAGAACCAAGGCAAAAAATACCAAAGCGCTTTGGGAATTTTCCTCAAAGCATTGGCAGATAGTCCCTCTCTTGAACCAATCGAGAGTGTAATCGTTAGCGGGTATTCGTATCCGTTAGCAAAAAACTATCGGTAGATGCATATACTGCACATTGACGTTCGACATGGAGGAAATTCACCGTGGCACAAGCACAACAAGGTGATAAAGTAAAAGTACACTACACCGGGAAGCTAACAGACGGTACCGTGTTCGACAGCTCTCGCAATCACGGAGAACCTTTGGAGTTTACCATCGGCGAACAGCAAATCATCCCTGGTTTTGAAGAAGCTGTTGTAGGCATGGCCCCCGGGGAATCCAAAACCGAAGAAATTCCTTCCGACAAAGCCTACGGTCCTCACCGTTCGGAAATGGTTGCGGAAGTAGACCGGCAGCAAATTCCTGAGGATATTAGCGTAGAAGTGGGACAGCAGCTACAAGTTCAACATCCTTCCGGACAGGTTATCCCAGTTACGGTTACCGCGGTGGAAGATTCCAAAGTTACTCTAGATGGCAACCATCCGCTAGCTGGCAAAGATTTGGTTTTTGAAATTGAGCTAGTAGATTTCGCTGCCTAGAAACGAAATTCGGGCAACCAAATTAAAAATAATCGAGTAAGTAGCAGCTTTCCTGAGTGCGCTTCCCAACAATGGCGAAGCGTTTTTCCATGCTCTCCCGGCTTGGGTGTCGGGAGGTTTTTCCTGCTTCCCGCTAGGAAGCTATTTTCGCCACCGGTCGATCCTAGGGGCGTTTGATTTTTGGTTTTTCTTAGAAATCGCGATCGCGTTCGATATCCTGAATTACCTTTTGCAAGTACCATGCTTCCGATTCCCCTGGATAGTCGTGGCGAGCTTGGTTGAGCAATCTTTCTGCCAACTCCCAATGACCGCCTACCAACTTGAACAGCCGTTGCTGTAAGGAACTGGTACTTTCCGCAGCTTCGGATGAAGCTTGTTGGGAACTGTCCCAAGTATCGAAGAAACTAGAAACCGTAAACGATTGTAACTGTTGGATGCGTTCCAACGTGGCTTGGTAGTGCTGCCAGTTCTCCTGTTGAAAATAGCGATCGGCAGCTGCCTGATAGTCATCAATAGCCTGCTGCATTTGCTCTTGGCGCACGTAAGCCATGCCCCGATAAATATAAACATCCGCCCGTTCCGAATCGAGCTGCAACGCTTTTGAGTAATCCGCGATCGCCGATTCGTAGTCGGTCATTTCCCGATAAGCATTGCCCCGAGCAATATAAAGCATAGCATCGTTGGGCTCAATTTGCAAAGCCGCATTAAAATCAGAAATCGCCCCCCGATGGTCTCCCAAGTGCAAGCGTACTTTCCCGCGATTGCGATAGGCGGAAATATCTCCATTGTTGAGGCGCAAAGCTTGGTTAAAATCCGAGAGGGCATCGTAATGTTTGCCCAGCTTGTACCGCAAAATGCCGCGACAGCAGTACGCTTGGGCGTCTTGACTGTCCGCTTGCAAGGCCCAATCCAAATCTTGAATGGCACCTTGGCAATCTCCTCGTTCCGCTCTCTCCAACAGTTGGGTATAGTAATCCGACGCCGACTGCATGGGGGGAATGCGGGTCGTTTGTGCTTTGGGGGTAGGGGTGGAAATGGGCGATGGAATCCAAGACGGTGCCGCTGTTGTTGTGCTAGGCTGCAATTTCTCGATGCTTTCCAAACAGCGACGGGCGTTCTCTTTATCTTTTTGCTTCACGTAGAGCTGGGCAGCCTTTTTAAAATCCGCGATCGCACCTTGGGAGTCTCCCTGTTTGCGTTTGACAATCGCCCGCAACTGGTAAGCCGCCGCATAATTGAGATCCAGTTGCAAGCATTTTTCCACATCTGCGAGGGTTCCTGGCAAATTTTTCAGACTCAAACGTACCAAAGCCCGAGCGTAATAACAAGCCGTTAGTTCCGGATTGCGTTCTAAAGCTCGGTTGTAATCTTCAACTGCCTGGTAAGGTTTTCCCAAGTCGAAATAAACCAACCCTCGTTGGTAGTAGGCATCTGCCATGTGGGGATTGGCTTGCAATACTCGATCGAAAGCCGCGATCGCGCCTTCGTAATCCCCTTGACGGGCTTTTTCTACACCTTTCTGGTACAGTTCTGATTCCATACTCCTAGCGATATTCATTAGCCGACTCTAAAACACTAACAAACGTTCACAGACGTTAAGGTTTCTTCCTGCTTCACAGTAGCAACGTCGGCGTTAACTACTCC
>NZ_LNDC01000189.1 GCF_001870905.1 Geitlerinema sp. PCC 9228 | reverse complement strand
CCCAGCACTGCGGGTAATGCTTTCAACCAATGCACCTTGGCGGGAGGACTTTCACCTCCATTTAACTTGAGTTGTCTGGGGTTATATACCCAGCGACTAGTCCTCCGAATCAATGGTTCGGTTTATAGTCAACGAATCGCACTGCCCCGATGCCCCGATGCCCCGATGCCCTGATGCCCCACAGCGACTTCCGGAGTAATTTCTATGATTCCCAATACCAAAACCAACAAAACCGATATTCAACAGCAAACATCAACAATTCCTACAGCTATTGAATCGAAAGGGATTGAAATGGTGTTCTACGCGGGGAATCAATCCACGCGCGTACTTAAAGATATTAACCTCCAAATTACCAAAGGGGAGATTCACCTGTTGATGGGACCTTCCGGTTCTGGCAAAACCACCTTGCTCTCTATTTTAGCCGGATTGCTTACCCCCACCCGTGGCAGCGTTTCCTTGTTGGGAACAGAAATTACGCAACTGTCGGGAAAAGAACTATCTCGCTTCCGTTTGGAAAAAATTGGTTTTATTTTTCAAGGATTTAACTTATTTTCAGCTCTAACAGCTAGGGAAAACGTGCAACTCGCTTTAAACCTCAAAGGTATCAAAAAACAGGAAGCACGCCGCCAAGCCATGCATTTGTTGGAACAAGTGGGTTTGGCGGATAAAGCCGACCAACAACCCAAAGACTTATCCGGCGGTCAAAAACAACGAGTTGCGATCGCGCGTGCTTTAGCTGGCTATCCTCCCATTATTATGGCAGACGAACCCACCGCTGCCTTGGACTCGGTCAGCGGTCATGCTATTATAGATTTGCTCAGTCGTTTGGCGAAAGAAGAAGGGGCTACCGTTTTAATCGTTACCCACGATCCTCGCATTTTAGATGTCGCCGATCGCGTGATTTGCGTAGAAGACGGTCAATTACAACCACAAGGAGACTGTAGCAACAGCTAACCTTGTTGCCATGGAAAACTTTAATCGTAACCATTCGCCTTTCGCCAGGTTATCTCTCCACGGTCGGTCAATTTATGCAAATTGGTGCTAACTACATCGAAAACGGTCAATGTGAGTTTACGGTTTGGGCACCCCTACGTCAAGCACTCACCCTAGAAATCGTTTCTCCACAGACTCGCTCTATTGCCATGACGCCCCAGGAACGCGGATACTGGCAAGTTACCCTAGAAAATATTTCTCCCCAAACTCAGTATTGGTATCGTCTGGATGGGGAAACGCTACGACCCGATCCAGCTTCTCACTACCAACCCCAAGGGGTTCACCAACCATCGCAAGTTATCGACCACAGCCATTTCGCCTGGGAAGATAGCAACTGGCAAGGCATCCCTTTATCCGACTATATCGCCTACGAATTGCATGTAGGAACCTTTACCCCCGCAGGAACCTTCGACGCTGTTATTTCCCGACTGCCAGATTTGCAAGAACTTGGCATTAATGCCATCGAACTCATGCCAGTAGCGCAATTTCCCGGCAGCCGCAACTGGGGATACGATGGTGTCTATCCCTTTGCCGTACAAAATTCCTACGGCGGACCGGAAGGCTTGAAACGCCTGGTCAACGCCTGCCACCAACAGGGCATAGCCGTCATTCTAGATGTAGTTTACAATCATTTCGGACCGGAAGGCAACTATACCCGGGATTTTGGTCCTTATTTTACCGATCGCTACCAAACGCCTTGGGGAAGCGCCATGAACTTTGACGATGCCTGTAGCGATGGCGTACGCAATTTTGTGATTGAAAATGCCTTATATTGGTTTCGGGAATACCACGTAGATGCTTTGCGCCTCGATGCCATTCACGCTATCTACGATTTCGGTGCCAAACATATTTTAGCAGAACTGGCTCAAAGAACCCAGGAATTTTGCCAGCAGCAACGCCGGCAAGTGTATTTAATTGCCGAAAGCGACCTCAACGACGTGAGGGTTATCAATCCCCCGGAAATCGGTGGCTACGGCATTCACGCACAATGGAGCGACGATTTTCACCATTGCCTTCACACCCTGCTAACAGGAGAACAACAAGGATACTATCAAGACTTTGGCACCTGCGAACAACTCGCCAAAGCCTTTCAGGAAAGTTTTGTCTACAGTTGGGATTATTCGCCCTTTCGCCAACGATACCACGGTAGCTACGCCGGCGATCGCCCCCCTACCCAATTTTTTGTTTGCTCTTCCAACCACGACCAAGTCGGCAACCGCATGTTGGGAGAACGTTTGTCTCACTTAGTTTCCTTTGCCGGTGCCAAACTAGCCGCCGCCAGCGTCTTGCTTTCCCCTTACATGCCTTTATTGTTCATGGGAGAAGAATACGGCGAAAGCGCCCCATTTTTGTATTTTATCAGCCACAACGACCCGGATTTGGTAGAAGCCGTGCGCGAAGGGAGAAAACGAGAATTTGCCGCTTTCCACAGCGAAGGCGAACCTCCCGATGCCGCCAGTGTGGAAACTTTTCAAAAATGCCAGCTAAACTGGGAAAAACGCCACCAAGGCAAGCACCAAGTCTTGCTGAACTGGTATCGCCATTTAATTCAACTGCGTCGCCAACATCCGGCTTTGCAAGCAAGCGATCGCCGGCGTACAATAGCTAGCAGCGACGAAGAAAAGAAACTGGTATTCCTGCATCGCTACCACCCCAGCAGTGCGGTCTTCTGTATTTTTAACTTCAACCAACAAGCCGTTTCCTACACCTTTAGCGACGGGATTTGGAAGCAAAAACTCAACTCCGAACAATCCCAGTGGTTGGGGTCTGGTATTTCGATTCTCGAAAAAGCCAACCAAGGAGACACCATTTCCCTACCTCCCCAAAGCGTGGTTATGTACGAAAAATAACTTCCCATTGATTTTTCCTAATTTTCCCGTAAATCTTCCACAGGATAGCCAGTAACAACCATGCGTATTCCTACAGCTACCTACCGCCTGCAATTTCATCCGGAATTTGGCTTTCAGCAAGCACAAAAAGTCATTCACTATTTAGCAGAATTGGGAATTTCCGACGTTTATGCTTCGCCAATTTTTAAAGCGCGTTCCGGAAGTTCCCACGGATACGATGTGGTAGACCCCAACCAACTCAATCCCGAACTGGGAAGCCACCAGGATTTTGAAAATCTCATGGCAGAATTGCATTCGCTAAACATGGGTTGGGTACAGGATATTGTTCCCAATCACATGGCTTACAACAGCGAAAATTATTTTTTAATGGATATTCTAGAACACGGACCCGATTCAGAATATTTTGATTACTTTGATATTGAGTGGGAACATCCTTACGAAGACATTAAAGGCAAACTTCTCACGCCGATGTTGGGGGATTTTTATGGCAATTGTCTGGAAAATGGCGAAATTCAACTGAACTACGACGAAAATGGGTTGAACGTCAATTATTACGACATTAAACTTCCCCTACGCATCGAATCCTACGCTACATTTTTAAGCCACGATTTGGGGAGATTATCTAGAAAATTAGGGCGCAGCCATCCCGATGCCATTAAAATGCTGGGGATTTTGTACATTGTCAAAAGCATTTCTACTGATTTGTCGGGAAGGCAGCGCAAAGACCAAACAGAATTTGTAAAATCGCTGCTGTGGGAAGCATACAATAATAACGAAGAAATTAAAAATTTCATTAACCACAATCTAGAAATTTTCAACGGCGAAGTCGGCAAACCGGAAAGTTTCGATTTGCTGGATAAATTGCTATCGGAACAATTTTTCCGCCTGTCGTTTTGGAAAGTGGGTGCAGAAGAATTAAACTATCGCCGCTTTTTTACAGTGAACGATTTAATTAGTTTGCGCGTGGAAGACCAACGGGTATTTCACAAAACCCACGAAACTATCGAGAAGTTGGTTGAAGCTGGGAAATTTACTGGATTGCGTATCGACCATATTGATGGTTTGTTTGACCCCACGGAATACCTGCGACGCTTGCGGGAAAAAATGGGGGATATTTACGTTGTTGCCGAGAAAATTTTGGAGTTGGGAGAAAAACTTCCCGAAGAATGGTGCTTGCAGGGAACGTCGGGATATCATTTTCTCAACCAAGCTAATAGTGTTTTTTGTCAAACCGATAACGCACGGGAATTTACCCATATTTATCGTCGCATGACTGGTTACCACGAAGTGTACGACAATTTGGTTGCCGAGAAAAAGCGGTTAATTGCGGAAACCAATTTGGTGGGGGATGTGGATAATATTGCGCGGTTGTTGAAACGCATTGCGGGTCAGTATCGCTACGGCAGGGATTTTACGCTGACGGGGTTGAAAAAAGCAATTTTGGAGGTTTTGGTGCAGTTTCCCATTTACTGTACCTATATTAACCATGATGGGGTTCGCGATCGCGATCGCTTTTATGTGCGCAAAGCCATTCAAAAAGCCAAACGCCAAATTCCCCAACTGGTGAAAGAGTTAAATTTAATTGAAAAATTCTTGTTGTTGGATTACGAAGGTACCCTCACCGAGGCGGAAAGGGAACAGTGGGTTCTTTTTGCCATGCGGTTGCAGCAATTTTCCGGTCCTTTAATGGCCAAAGGTGTGGAAGATACGTTATTTTACGTCTACAATCGCTTGGTTTCTCTCAACGAAGTTGGCGGTCATCCCCAGCAATTTGGGATTTCGTTAGAGGATTTTCACCAGTTCAATCGAGAACAATTAAAATCCTGGCCCCATGCTATGAATGCCACTTCCACCCACGATACCAAACGCAGCGAAGATGTGCGTGCCAGAATTAATGTTTTATCGGAAATTCCTACGGAATGGGAAGGTCAGGTAAAACGCTGGCGGGAATTAAATCAAGAACATAAAAAAACCAGCAACGAAAATACCAAAAGTGGCAAAGACCAGCGCCTAATTCCCGATGCCAACGATGAATATTTTCTCTATCAAAATTTGGTAGGGGTGTTTCCGTTTTCTGCCGACGAACAAGAATATGCCGATTTTATCGAACGCATCAAACAATACGCGATTAAATCGGTGCGCGAGGCGAAAGTTCATACGGCATGGATAACGCCGGATACGGATTACGAGGAAGGATTTCTGGCTTTTATCGAGAAGATTTTGGACCCTTCTCCAGATAATATATTTTTGGCGGAGTTTCGAGATTTTCAACGGAAAATTGCTGCCTATGGTATGTTCAATTCCCTATCGCAAACGTTGTTAAAAATTGCTTCTCCGGGAGTACCGGATTTTTATCAGGGAACGGAACTGTGGAATTTGAGTTTGGTAGACCCAGACAATCGCCGCGCGGTGGATTATGAAGAAAGGCTCTCTTTTTTGCAAGAAATTAAGCGACGCTGTCAGACGGGAATGGAAAGTTTGCTATCGGATTTGAAGGCAACTCGCACTGATGGCAGGATGAAGTTGTTTTTGATAGCGCGGGGGTTGCAAGCGAGGCAACAATACCAGCAGGTTTTTCAATATGGCGATTACATACCGCTGTCAGTGACGGGTTCGTTTCACCAGCATGTTATTGCTTTTGCGCGATTGTATCGGGGAAGAACGGTTATTGCGATCGCACCTCGTTTTCTAACTTCTATGATTTCTGCCGATGCGGACCCCCTTGGCGAGGAAGTCTGGGGAGATACCCGCATCGAACTTCCCCATAATCTACAATCTGCCAATTGGCGGGATACACTGGTGGATTTGGAGGTTGCTGGCGGCGAAACGCTATCGGTGGGAAAGGTTTTGCAGGTGTTTCCGGTGGCTTTGTTGGTTAGCGAAGAATGATACCATTTCCTTAATAATATGCAATAGATAATAGAGGCATTTTTGTAGGGGCGCAACGCGTGAGCGCCCCTACCAGGGCAATTGAGAAATTCTAGACAATCGTTGTTTTTCAGAAATGGTATGAGGTTATGGTGGAGCGATCGCTTGGGTTATTTTTGATAAAAAAGCGATCGCTCCGAAAAAACATCACATTGCTACAACCTAAAAAAAATTGCCATCTCCTTCGGTGCTAAACTAGAAACATTGTTGCTTTTGCCGAACGCCGCGATAAAATAAAAGTTGGATTCGGTAGAAAGCGCGATCGCAAAAAATCTAATCCGGAGGAAGTAGCAGATGGGGTCGCCAACATACTATCTATAAAACTACAAACAAATCGCTGAGGAAAACATATGAGCCAAGGCAGAAACGGTTCGTGGGAAAAAGCGATCGCGATGCTGCTTTCCTGCGTTGTAATTGCCGTTTTTATCTTTTTAATTTTTAACCCCCCAGAGAGACTTAACGAAGTTCTCCCTTTTGCGCGTTTTCTGGCTGCCATTTGTGGTGGAATCGCCGCTTCCCTGTTTCTTGGGGAGATGAGCGTAAACGCACAGTTTCCCATGACCAAAGGGCAAATTCAAGCAACTGGTGGATTTGCTGCTTTCGTACTGGTTTTTTTCTTGTTTTTATGGGGTCTTCCTGCTTCTAATCCTGACTCGACCCCCTCCGAACCCATTGCATCCCCACCTCCGGAAGAGAACGAAGAGGATATCCCCATTCTCTCCCAGCCAGTAACTGCTATTAACTCTTACTTGTCTTTGGCTTTATTTAATCCCCAAAATCCCGCTGTTCCCCAACCTCTGGCAAAAGCACTCAATATTACCCCAGGAGATGTTCCGGCTGTTTTTCGCGATAGTCCTGTTTTTCAATCGATCCAAAATTTTATCAAGGAAACTGATAACGTAGCATTTGCCAAGGCCACTGTGGAAAATCCAGCTTCTCCTGATAGCTTGCGTTACTCGTACAACCAAGGTGGAGAAACTGTAAGCAACGATACGCCAAGCAATTCTTTTCGTCAATCCCGCGCCGAATTTGAAAGCCAATCCCTCATTGCCGAATACCAAAAAGCTCAGTACAGTCCCATTCTTTTGGAATTTCAATACGACGATATTGAAGACGCTCGTTGGACAGTTTTTAACGAATACAATCGGGATGATTTGTATCAAAATATAACTCAATATCCCCAACTACAAGATATTGCCCAATCTTCGCTAACTGCCAAAGATTTTGGGGGGGTTTCTTTGCAATTTGGTAGGAGCGATCGCTGGTTGCAAAATATAGCCAAAGCCAATCCAAACGCTAGAGGATTGGTGGGATATGAATATAACTTTCTTATTGGCGACCTACCGGATGATTCGACATTTCGACCAGCGGATGCTTGTGGAGGAATTCTCGTTATCAATCCGCTGCTATTGCATCCTTACGTTAAATTTATCGATATTATTAATATTGCCGACCAGCCTTTCCCACTTGAATCGATAACCTACGAAATGGTGGGGGAAGATGGAAATCCCTATACCCTAACCAATGCCGAAAGGCGATCGCGTTTGTTCCAAAATCCTGCGAATGTTTCTACCAGAATCGATAGCTTGGGTGGATTTATTCTCTATCCTAACAAACACTATTTTATCCCCATCGAATTTGGATTTATGCCCAACTCTCAAACAGCTAGCGATTTAAACACCGGGGAAAATATTGCTTCTTTTCTGACACAAGATTTGTACTTTCCCAAACCCTTTTTTGACGAAGATTTTAACGTCACAGAAGCCAACTTATCCTACGAAGATGGCATGCAAAAAGTAACCCTTTCCCAGAAATTTGTCCAAAATATTCGCTCTTCCCCACAAGATATTCCTCGCCAACAACTAGCGGTGGGACCTTTGCTGAATCCAGTTAGCATCAAAACCAACAACCGCGACATCCCCCTAAAGCAACCGGCGGATGAATTTGCTTCTTCTATTTCCAACTTTATTGGCATGGGAAGCTGTCCGTATTTGCTGGTTTACGACTCCCAAAAACAACATTGGATAAATTTAGGTCCGGTTCTTTATGCTAGGGATAGCCAAGACAAACAAGCCACCGAAACCTACGAGTTAACTCCCAATTTTTCCAAATTGAGAATCGAAGAACGGGAGGCGGAAATTACCTACCTGGATTGGCTGAATTTGCAATACCAACTTCCCCAAGCAACGGCAAGCAGCCGTTCTTTTCAACCTGATTTTCCCCACATTGGCGACATTGACGGTGACTATCTTTCCCTAGAACAAGGAGACTTTATCGAAATCGATCTCAATTCGGTATGGCAGAGTGGAACCCCATCCATCCGTTTGGAGGTTGACGGTTTTTACAAGCGTTTGTGAAAATACTCTATAGTTTTGAGTTTCTTCCGGCGATCGCTTTCTACCCCCGCAATTTTGGCAACTCCTGTTCTGCGGGAACAAAACGCAAAGCCAATCCGTTGTTACAATAGCGTTTGCCGGTGGGTTCCGGACCATCGTTGAAAACGTGACCTTGATGGCCGCCGCAGCGATCGCAATGGTACTCCGTACGCCGGTAAAAAAGTTTATAATCGTCTTTGGTGCCTATGTGGCTAGCGTCAATCGGTTGGTAAAAACTCGGCCATCCCGTACCGCTATCAAATTTCGTATCTGAGGAAAACAATGGCAAAAAACATGCAGCACAAATATAAGTACCGGACCGTTTTTCGTCGGTTAGCGGACTAGAACCGGCTGGTTCGGTTTGTTCTTCAAACAAGATGCGATAGCGTTCCGGTGGTAAGATGTCTTTCCAGGCTGCTTTGCTTTTGTCTAGTTTAGAAACTGTGGCTATGCTATGGCTTCTGGTGTTCCAAATGGCAAATAAAATTGGCGGTATGCTAGCAACTCCCAACCACGTCAACATATCTCTTCGTTTCATAACGATCCTTCCCCAAACGAATATTTGCTCCAATGGTATTTTAAAAGAATTTTTAGTTTTTCGCCAAGATGGCTACAGAATTTTCCCCTAAAATGGATTCTGGGTGGCAATGGCTTTTTCCTCTTTCCCACCGTTTCCAATTCTAGGTTTTCTTTTCCCCAAAAAACTAGATTTTAGATTGAAATCTTTCCTGTAAGACTTCGTAGAATCTTTTTTTGACAACATTTTTTGGGTTGGCATTGCCAAAAACACCAAATTTTTCGGATTTCAAATTAACCATATGACTTCCATTTCTATGTCCGATTTTGTTATAGTTTCTTGGTAGGGTGGGCATTGTCTACCTTACGTTGAAGATAATTTCAAATTAACCATATAACTTCCATTTCTATGCCTGACAATTCTATGCTAAGTTCCCAACAAATTCAAACCCTACGGAATTATATCAAGAAAACTTGGAAAGTTCTTTCCCGCTCCCAAGCGAATTTGTTAGATGCGGCGCAAGACGATAAAGTCGAACGAAAAAAAGGTCATCCTTGGTTGGTTTATGTTTCCGCGCAAGAGGATATGGATGAAGTGAAAAAAGAATTGCAAACTGTTCTTTCTCCGGAAGATTTGCAACAAATCGAACTGCGGGTTTTGCCGGCGGAAATCGACCAAATTGAAGAACACGGTTTGCTGTACCTTCCCCACGATTACGTGGTTCCTGGGGGAAGATTTAACGAAATGTACGGTTGGGATAGCTATTTTATTTTATTGGGACTGTTGCGCGATCGCAAGGTGAATTTGGCGCAAAGTATGGTCGATCAGTTGGTTTACGAAATCGAACATTACGGAACGGTTCTCAATGCCAACCGGACTTACATGCTCAATCGTTCCCAGCCGCCGGTTTTGACGTTAATGGTGTTGAAACTGTTTGAATATACCCAGGATAAAGAGTGGTTGCGGTCGATTTTACCAGCGGTTGAAAGCTACTATTTTTATTGGAAAGTGCCTCCCCATTTGAACCAAACCACGGGACTTTCTCACTACAATGCTTTGGGAGAAGGTCCAGCACCAGAAGTGGAATTTTCGGAACGGGATGAATTGGGAAGAAGTCATTACGATCGCGTGCGAGAATATTACCAACGGTTCCAAGTGGATGATTACGATGCCAGCCTGTATTACGACCACCAAACCGATCGTTTAACAGAACTATTTTATCGCGGCGATCGCTCCATGCGAGAATCGGGATTTGATTGCAGCCACCGGTTTGGACCTTTTAGCGTGGATATTATTCACTACGCACCCGTTTGCCTCAATGTTTTGCTATACCAGATGGAAAGAGATATTGCCGAAATCTATCGCCTAATTGGTTACGAACATTCGGTGGATTACTGGTTGCAACATGCCGAACAGCGCCACCAACGCATCGATAAGTTTCTTTGGGATGAAGAAAAAGGCATGTATTTTGACTATAATTTTCGTACAGCCAGACGTCGCCATTATGAATATGTTACGACATTTTTTCCTTTGTGGGCGGGCATTGCTTCGGAAGTACAAGCCAAACAGTTGCTAGCAAAATTACCAGAATTTGAAGCGCCAGGTGGCTTGCTAACCAGTACCCATGTTTCGGGAAACCAGTGGGATGCGCCTTTTGGTTGGGCACCTTTACAATTTATTGTTGTGCAAGGATTGCGTCGGTATGGGTATATGGAAGATGCCAAACGGCTGGCGTCTAAATTTTTGCAAATGGTGGTAGCAGAATTTGAAAAAAGTGGCACCCTAGTAGAGAAGTACGATGTGGAACGCTGTTCGGCGGATGTATCGGATGAAATTTTCTTTGGCTACAGCAGCAACGAAATTGGTTTTGGTTGGACCAATGGTGTGGTTTTAGAATTTTTGGCTTTTTTGGAGGAAGAATAATTTTATGGATTCTACAGCAATTTCTGAGGAAAGTTGGGAAGATTCTCAAGATTCTCAAGAACAAGAGATGGATGCGTTTGCGTTAAAAGATTGCGCGTTGATTGCCATTGCGACGGGAAAACGCGCCTATACGTTGAAGGAGTTGCGGGATACGTTGCAAACCATCGATGCGGATAGCATTTACCACCATTTTTGGGGAGGGTTGTTAGAACCGCGTTTTGAGGAACGGGAGTATAACAACGATTTTGCGGCTTGGGTTCGTCACGGTTTGCATGATTATCCCCTGGCGGAACAATTGGCAATGGTCGATCCCATTTTGCATTTTGATTTGGAAGATTTGCGACAGGAACTTTTGGAAACGATTGAGGAACGGTTGGATGAGGATGAGTCTTCCTATTGGCGGGTGGCTACTCGTTCGTTTGAATTTATGCGATCGCAAATTGTTGTTTTTGATACCTACAAGCGTTGGCAAGAACCGGAGGCATTAGCGGAATGGTTGCCTTCTCTCTCGGCAAGCAGTATTTTTTACCATTTTATCGATGCCAGAAGGCGATTGCCGGAGGGAGTGGACGATTTTCGCTATTGGTTTTCTCATTTTGGCGATCGCTATCAAGACCTTTGTCAGGAACTAAGCCGCCTCGACCCCTATTTTGAAACCCTGACGGGGTTGCGCAGCAAACTCGCGCAAACGTTCCAAGCATATTTGCAACCGGAAAAAAACAATCGAGAATAAGGAAAATTATGTTAGAAAAATACGCACAAGTTGTCGGTCAAGATGTTATCGACCAACTGCAGCAACTCGCCGAACCCCTGCAAGGCATGAAGGTAATCCATGTGAATTCTACGCGCATCGGTGGCGGCGTTGCGGAAATTTTAACCAAGTTGGTTCCTTTGATGCAGGAGTTAGGCATTGATGCTTCTTGGGAAGTTATTGCTGGCGACGATGATTTTTTCCAATGTACCAAAAGTATGCACAATGCTTTGCAGGGAAATCGCGTGGATATTGGTGATTCTCTGTTGCAGCATTACGAACAAATCAATGCCAACAATGCCGAACAATTGCGCGATACCCTGGAGGCGGCATCCTATGTTTTTATTCACGATCCCCAACCGGCGGCTTTGCTAAAATATTGCCCTAACCGTCAAGGCAAATGGCTGTGGCGCTGCCATATCGATGCCAGCCATCCCTACCGACCAATTTGGCGCTTCTTGCAACCTTTTCTCAATAGTTACGAGGCGAGTATTTTTTCGTTGGCTGCCTTTGCGCGATCGCTGCCCCATTTAAAATATATTATCCCGCCGAGTATCGATCCCCTGAGCGAAAAAAATATAGATATCGACCGCGCTGAAATCGATGAAGTTTGCGATCGCTTTTCTCTAGACCGCGAACGTCCTATTATAGCACAAATTTCTCGTTTTGACCGCTTTAAAGACCCCATCGGCGTTATCCAGGCATACCAACAAGCGAAAAAATACATTCCCCAACTGCAACTGGTGTTGGCTGGGGGAAGCGCCACCGACGACCCAGAAGGTCAAATGGTTCTCAACGAAGTCAAAACCGCTGCTGCGGGAGATGCTGACGTTCGGATTTTGTTGCTACCTCCCGATGCCCATCGTACCATTAATGCCTTACAACGCGCTGCCGATATTATTCTACAAAAATCCACCAAAGAAGGATTTGGCTTAACCGTTACCGAAGGCATGTGGAAGGGAAAACCAGTCATCGGTGGCGATGCTGGCGGTATCCGCTTGCAGGTGAAAAATTACCATACTGGATTTTTGGTCAATACCCCAGAAGGAACGGCTTTGCGTTTGCGTTACCTGCTGAAACAACCGGAAAAAATTACGGAAATGGGAGAGAAAGCGAAGGAGTTTGTACGGGAGAATTTCCTGATTACCCGCCAGTTGCGGGAGTATTTAACCCTGATGGTGGCGTTGCTGGAACCTGAAGGTGGTTCTGGAGAAACGCCGTTTCGCGAACGTATTGAGTTGGGTTGAAAAATCCTAGGTGGGCTAGGATTGATTGGGTAGCAATTTTGGCAGCATGGGAGGAATGTGTTTGGTTAGCAAACCGGCGCGGAAAAATTCGGTGTAAATATCGCTTTCCATGGCGATGAGTTCCCGACGCAATTGTTCGATTCCCAGACTTTTTAGGTCGGGATTTTGTTCTTGCAGTTCGATGATTTCTTCCTGCAAGTGGTGAATTTGTTGCTGTACGACTTCTCGATATTGTGCAAATTGAACGTCGTTTCCCCATTGGTGTACGATACGTTCTTCGTCTAAATAGCTGGCAATGTGGTTGAGTGCGACAGAACGCGCGATCGCTTGTAAATATTTTTCCCGTTGGGAACTGCTTTCTAAAAAGCCTAGGGAACTTAACAGGGATTTGGTGGTCAATCCTTGTACCAGCAATGTAAACAGAACCACGCCAAAAACGGTGGAACCAATTACCTCGTATTTCATGTAGACCACGGGAACGCTTAAGGCTAAGGCAATGGAAACAGAACCGCGCAATCCTACCCACCAAAGCAGGGTTTGTTCTTGCCAAGTGACGGGAATTTCGCTCAGCCAGTTGCCAACAGTTCCCAAACCGTATATGGTAAATGCTCTGGCAATTAAAACGGTGACAATGGCGATGCTAATGGGAAGTAAATCGTCGGATAGTAGGTTCCAATTCATGCGATCGCCGATTAAAAGGAAGACAATGGAGTTGACAAAAAAGGCGATAAAATTGAGAAATTCCGTGAGGGTTTGTCGTTTGGTACTGGGAAGTTTGCGACTGCCTAAATTGCCTAGAATCAAGCCAGCCGTGACTACAGCTACCACACCGGAACCGCCAACTTCTTCAGTGGCAATATACGTACCGTAAGCGGCGGTTAGTAACAGCGATCGCGCCAAAAATGGTGCGTCGGAATGGGAAATTAAATAGGAAAGTGCGACGCCGGTAAACCCGCCAATGCCAAATCCCAATCCTAGGAACAAAAGAATTCTGACCAACGCCGTAGGAACCGCCAGTTCGCTAACGGCAAATGGCGATTCCATTAACAAAACAAAAGTCGCGATCGCAATACAGGAACTAAATAAATTTTCCCCTTCGGTGAGGGTGGTAATGCGTTGGTTAACCCCCAATTGGCGAAACAGGCTCACTACTGGCGTTGGTGAAGTAGCCGCCAAACTAGCGCCAGCGAACAAAGCAATTTCTAGGGATAAGCCAGCAAAGGTTTCCAATGCATAGGTGACGCTAGCAATGGCGATCAAGCTACCACCAATGGAGAATAGCAAGACGGGAACCAGGTTCTGTTTTAAAATCGACCAGCGAACTTGCCAAGCCGTTTTCAACAACAAGGGGGGTAGGAAGATAAAGAGGGTCACTTCCGGCGACAGCTCGATCAGTCTGACATCGAGCAGTGCCAGAAACAAGCCTACAATGACCAGTAGCAGGGTATAGGGAATTTCGCGGAATCCAGTAAAGAAACGAGATAAGCTAGCGACGCTTAGGGAAACGGAAAGTACCAGGAGAAACTGCTTTAAATTTTCTTGGATCGCAGCTTCTCCCATTACGTTTTGTAAAGCCATTGTAGATACACGTCTCGCAAAAGAAGTGAAGTGGCGGCAGAAGCAAGGGAGAGAAGGAAAATGAAAAGATTTGCTTGCGATTCTACAAGCAGATCGAAGGCTGCGTTTTGTTCAATTATAAAATTATTCTTAAACTGTGGGAGAAATATAATCCTCTTCTATCTTAGCATCCCCTAGTGGGGAATATACAGGGGGCAGCGAAGGAAAGCAGTTAAAAAACGATAGCTAGGTTTTTTTTAAAACACACAACAGCTCTTTCCCTTTGACCTCACATGAGATGCGGGCAACAGCAAAACTTATTTAGATGTATTTCTGCACAGTAAAGAACCTATAAAGATGGAAAGTTGATTTTTTGTAAGATGGGCATTTTGAGCAATTTTGGCGGTTTTGAAAAATCGATCTGTATGAATTTTTTTCGCGATCTCCATATTTTCTGAAAAAGAAAGCAATAATATAAGCATTAGAATTTAGGGGATCGAACGATGCCAATTCGCCAATACATTCCATGGGTTGCAGGAGCTGCTATCTGCGGTGTAGGTCTGAGTGCTGGTTCTGCGTTTGCTGTCAGCATCACACCAACCAATGATGGTAATGAACTGGTCGATAATATTTTGGGAGAGGGAATCACCGTCAACTCCGTTACCTACAACGGTGCCAACAACGCCTCTGGTACGTTTGTTGGTGCTGAATCCATTTTCGGTTTTGATGCAGGCATCATCCTGACCACGGGTCAAGCCATCGATGGGGAAGGCCCCAATGGCAACGGTGCCCAAGCGGAAACTTCCGGAGGATTGGGAGCTGAAGACGAGCAACTTAACGGTGCTTCCACCGATAATGGTTTCGCTGGTGACCCGGAACTAACCGCACTTGCTGAGTTTGACACTTCCGATGCCACTACTTTAGAAATTGAGTTCGAGAGCGTTGGCGGCCGTTTGTTCTTCAACTACGTGTTTGCATCTGAGGAGTATATTGATTTTGAAAATACTGAATTTAACGACGTATTTGGGTTTTTCCTAGACGGTACCAATATTGCTATCATTCCCGGTGCTTCTACGCCGGTTTCTATCAATACAGTCAACAGCGTCACCAATAGCGACCAGTTCAATCAAAATATCGATCCCGCTCCCTTCGATTTGGAATACGATGGGTTTACCAACGTCTTTCGCGCGCAAGCGTTGGATTTGACACCCGGTTCCCATACGATTAAGCTAGCGATCGCGGATGCCACCGATGGTATTCTGGACTCGGCGGTTTTTATTCAAGCGGGTAGCTTTTCCCCCCGTGTCACGCCCATCGACGTTCCCGAACCAGCTAGTGGTTTGGGGATGTTGGTTGTAGCAGCAGGGGGATGGTGTTTCTGGCGGCAGCGTCAAGGGCAGCTAAGTTAGTTTTTCCTGACCAGCTAAACTGGCGCGATCGCACAATGGTTTTCGGGGGAGCGCGATCGCTGGAAAACCAGCAAATAGGATCTCGTCACTGACCCCGCGCTAAAGCGACGGGGCTTGGGAACAGCCAGGTTCCCGTAGTAGTGGCTAGACCAAGAGCCGATCGTAGTTACGCACGTTCGGGTGTTTCCCTAGCCCGAACCTCTGCAAGTCTTCTGGCTGAAGACGTTGGGTAATGCCAAGAAATGC
>NZ_LNDC01000188.1 GCF_001870905.1 Geitlerinema sp. PCC 9228 | reverse complement strand
GGGGCTAAAGCCCCACGAGGCGCTTTTCCTCCCCGCGCTAAAGCGACGGGGATTCCAAGCTACCGAAAGTTTTACTTGATTTTTTCAGATTGGTACGCTCCTGAAAGCCCCAAAACGGAATCTTCAAGAAAAAGAAGATTGGAATTTTTAGCATAAATGTGGCTAAAGATGAGTTACAATTTGTTAAGAAACTTAAGAACTCAACGACAACTGCCATGGCTACTGCACTGATTACAGGCGCTTCCGGTGGTATCGGTGCCACATTTGCTAGGGAACTGGCGAAGCGCAAGTACAATTTGTTTTTGGTTGCCCGTTCTAAGGAAAAATTACAGAAACTGGCGCAACAACTGCAGGACCAACATAAAATTCAAACCGATATTCTGGTTCAGGATTTGGCTGTGCCTGGGGCGGCGGCTCAGGTGTTTCAAGCAACCAGCGAGCGCGGTTTTGCAGTGGATATCCTCATCAACAATGCGGGATTTGGCGATTATGGCGCATTTTGCGATCGCCCCTTACAACGGCAAACCCAGATGGTACAGTTAAACGTCACCACGCTCGTGGAAATGACCCATCTGTACCTCCCCCACATGCGCCAGCAGCGTTCCGGTAGTATTATTAACATCTCCTCCATCGCCGGGTTTCAGCCCATTCCCTACATGTCTGTTTACGCTGCTACCAAAGCTTTTGTATTGAGTTTTAGCGAATCCTTGTGGGCGGAAAACCGCGACTACGGCATTTACGTACAGGCCCTTTGCCCGGGACCGACCCAAACTAACTTTTTCCGCACTGCCGAATTTCCTACTGCCAACGGGCAAACCAACATGGACAATGGCGCTTCTCCCGAGCAAATTGTACACGAATCCCTCAAAGCCATGTCCAAAAACCAACCTACAGTGGTAGCAGGTGGGTTCAGCAACCATCTCATTACCACCCTGCCGCGATTTTTTCCCCGGGAAACCGTGGTGGGATTGGTGGAAAAACAGTTTCGCAAAATGGCCGAAGGCTAGTTGCTTTTAGGTCGTTGCCATACCACCGGCTGCTTTTAAACGGGCTTGGGCTTGGCGGATGGTGGCGCGGGCGCGAGAGCGTTCGCTGCTGTTGCTGGCGCGTTCCAGTTGGTTTTGTGCAGCTTCCAAATCGGCTTGGGCGGTGGCAGGGTCGATTTGTTCTCCCAGTTGCGACCCGTGGGAAAGCAGCAAAATTTCATCTCCTTCAATTTGGGCAAATCCTCCCATCAAGCAAATAGCAATCGGATGCGATCCGTTGCGAATCGTCATTACGCCGGTATCGATGGAAGTGGTGAGGGAAGCGTGACCGGGAAGGATGCCCATTTCACCGCCAGGCGTTGGTATAGTGACCGATTCTGCGGACCCTTCCCACGTAATGCCGTCGGGAGCAATTACACGAACGTTCAAAGACATAAGAAATCTGTAACGAAAACAACAATTTTCGGAAAAAAGGTAAAGAAATTAGAGAAACGAAATATCCGGGTGCATTCGTGCGGTCGAGATTTAACTCAATCCTATAGCGAGATTTGGCAAAAGGGAAGCGGTGGAACTTGAAAAAATAGTATGGATTTCCGAAATTAAAAAGTTTAGCGGGGGCTGACAATACTCCCCACAAATAAAATTAGACCGGAACGGTGGTCGCAAATGGCGAGGAAAAAGGGGCGGTTGACTTCCATGTCGAAGGTATCTACGGCTACACTGGTAGTGCCCACACCGACAGAAGTTGCCCCGGCGGCTTCGGTTCCTTTTTCGTCAATTTCTAGGAAGGTTTTGTGTTGGACGCGGTTGAGAAATAAATTGGGGGGTGGAGTGCGCATGCCGTTAAAGTTGGCGTTGACTGGGTCAAAGGCAATTTCCATGCCCATTTGGGAAAGGGTTTCCACTAGAGAAGTTTCGTATTCTAGTTGTAGTTTGGGTAGGGCAATGGAACCGGGTAAAGGACGAAATTCCTGTAGCCAATTTTCCCAAGTTTCGGGGGTTACTTGTTGGTAAAAATCGGATAGGGAACGGTTGGGTTGGGGGAGGAAAATATATAGGCGAAAATTTTGTGGTTTTTCCGGTTCACCGTAGGGCAAACTGATGGCTTGAAATAGGTTGTTTTCGTAGTAGGAAAAGGTGGCATTTTGGGCGAGGAAAGGATGGGAAATGGTGTTGCCATTGGCTAGGGAAAAATCGCGGTTTTGGGTGTTTTCTGGATCAAAAGGACGCGCCCACAAACCTTTGAAATAAATGGCGTTGGCGAGAAAGGCAATGGTGTTTTCGGGGAGGTCTCTGGCGATTGTTGGGATGCGATCGCTGGTGTTTTGAGCGACCCAATTGTTGATGGTCGCGATCGCTTCGGGAGTAGCAAAATTTAATTCGGCGACTTCGGCTTGGTAGATCTTGCGAACGGTTTTGACAAACTCGGGATTGAGGGAAGAAGCGTTGCCTTCACTGGGGGCGACCCACAGGGCATTGGCGAGATCCAATTGAATCGAAGGAGCAGGGTGGCGTAGGAAATTAGCCAAATCCGCCATAGCTTGCCGTCGGGTTTCGGCGGGGAGATTGTCTAGGGCGAGGGTTTGCGCGATCGCTTGTTGGGTCTTTCCTTGTGCCCCTTCCCAGGTCATTTGCAAAGCAGTGGTAATGCTGGTGGGGGAGACAAAAAGATTTTTCCCAGAGGCAGGGGAAGCATGGCGCAGTTGAGACAGCAACCGCCAGGCCAAGCGATTGTTGGCATCGACCAGTTGGGGCGCGATCGCTGGCGGATCGTTGGGCGTGGTGGGATGTGAGGTAGGGGTCGTCCCCCCATTGCTGCCCCCAGCAGGGGAATTGCCCTGGGAGAGAAATGGGGGAACTTGCCAAACCGCAGCCATGCCGAGAAGCAAGACCAAACCAACACCTAGGGCGATCGCCACTGGTTTGCGGGGATGGAGAAGGTTGTGCAATAGACGTTGCATACAGCGATTTTCCTGCCAAAAACAACATGGAAATGAAAACGCCCTAGCTCTATCCTAGTCTTTCCGACAGCAAGTGCTCGTTTTGTATCTTCCCCAACCCCCTGTTTCCAGCCAGAGGGGTTGCCTGCATCCATGGCAGATTTTCTAAAAATAGAATTTCTACTATGGAGCAACATTCCTTCCCCTTGCAATTTTTAGGTAGCCGTTGCTTCCGGCGTTTCCCGATAAACCGGTACTGTCGGAGAAACAGCCGCGCCTTGGGGAACCAACGTTATCACCGTCACCTCCGGCGGGCAGCGAAAGCGACCGGGGCGGTAGCTACCCAAGCCGCGATTGACATACAGCCAATTTTGACCGACCCGATGCAATCCTTCCGACCATTCCCAGCGATCCACCACCTTGTGGCATTCGCTAATGCCGGGAATCCAGGAGCGCAGGGCTTTGGGCGTAATCTCCCGCAAAGGATTCAACCAAGCAAATAGAGGACCAATTTTGGGCAAAACCACTTGACCGCCGTGGGTGTGACCGGACAGTTGCAAATCCACCCGCCATTTTTTTAGGATGGCCGCGGTATCGGGATTGTGGGAAAGAACAACGCGCGGCGTGGTTTCGGGAATCCGCTCGAAAACCGGATTGGGTTTGAACTCTCCCGACCAGAAATCCGCCAATCCCACCAACGCCAAATCTTCTCCCAGTGGGTAGGCCACTTGATTCCACAACACGCGAATGCCTACATTGGTAAAAGCATCGGTAATTTCGCTGCGAGAGTGGGGATAGTAAATATCGTGATTGCCCAAAATGGCATAAGTTCCCCATCGCGTTTGTAAATTTTGGAGATGTCTGGCTAGGAAGTGAATGGGATCGGGGTCGGTGGTCACGTAATCCCCCGTGAGAACCACTAAATCGGGTTCAGTGGCATTGCAAGCGGAGATGGCTTCGTCTAAAAGTGAATCGTCCAAACAGCGACCGTCGTAGTGCAAATCCGATAGCTGCACCAAGGTGGTCCCGGCTACCGACGCCGGCAAGTCGGCGATCGCGATTTCTAAAGCATCCACTTTTAAGGGTTCGCAAAGGAATCTAGGCATAACGAAAACTTGAAACCGGTCAACAAATTCGCAGGCACAATGGAAAGAAACCGAGAAAATCCCCGATCGAGCAAAAAAAATCGCAACAAGTTGGTAGAATCGCTGCAGCCAGGCAAAGTTTCAGACCCGCGCCAACGGGTCTTGAGCACGGCGATCCATGACGAATGGCGAAGATAGCACTACAATTCTATCTAAACCCTAGTCGTAGTCATTTTCACCTTGGCATTGTACAACGCTCCAGCCGAAACCTTAGAACTTTTGGAATGGTCGCGTCTGTGCCAGCATTTGGCAACCTTCGCGGCGACCAAACTTGGCGCGATCGCGGCGCGTCAGCTACCCATTCCTGAAACCCAAGAACAATCGCAACATCTTTTAACCCAAACCAAAGAAGCCAGCGATATCGAACGCCTGTTGCCCAACGGACTCCAGATGGGCGGCATCACCGATGTGGGAGATGCCATCGAACGGGTCCAAAGGCAAGGCATCCTATCGGCGGAAGAACTCTATGCCATTGCCACGACCCTAGCTGGCGCGCGGAATTTGCGGCGCACCATTGATGCCATTGGCGCTGCCGACAATACAGGCATCGGAACGGAAAGCGACCGACCGGTGGTTTTGCAGCAAGTGGTTGCCCAGCTGCGGACCTATCCAGAAATCGAACAGGGAATTCGCCACTGCATTGAGGAAGGGGGCAAAATAGCGGACCGCGCCAGTCCCCACTTGGGAGGCATTCGCCAAAAACAGCGGCAGTTGCGTCAAGAAATCGAACAAAAACTGCGACGCATCATGCAGCGACAAGCTGCTGCCGTTCAGGAACAATATATTACCCAACGGGGCGATCGCTACGTTCTGCCGGTAAAAGCCACCCATAAAGAAGCCATTGCCGGCATCGTTCACGACACCTCCACCACCGGCGCTACTTTATACGTAGAACCCCACGCCGTTGTCAATGCCAACAACCAGGCGCGACAGCTAGCCAAGCAGGAACAAACGGAAATTGAAAGAATCCTTAGCCAGCTAAGCGATCGCATTCGGGAAATCGCCGAAGACATCGAACGGTTATTGGCGATTGTCACCGAAGTGGATCTGGCTTATGCCAAGGCACGTTACAGCATTTGGTTGCAAGCCAATCCCCCGCAATTCGCCGATCGCGAAGCCGAAACCCAGGTAAAATTGCGCCAGCTACGCCATCCCTTGTTGGTTTGGCAGCAAGACCACGAACACGGTCCGGCGGTGGTGCCGGTAGACGTACAGGTGCGATCGCCCATTTGCAGCGTGGTGATTACTGGACCCAACACCGGCGGCAAAACCGTCACCCTCAAAAGTGTGGGGTTGGCAGCCTTGATGGCCAAATGCGGGCTGTTCGTTCCCGCCCAAGACCCGGCGGTGGTCCCTTGGTTCGATCTGGTTTTGGCGGATATCGGTGACGAACAATCCTTAGAACAAAGCCTGTCTACCTTCTCCGGTCACGTCCGCCGCATTGCCGAAATTTTCGAGACCATGACCCAGAATTCGTTGGTTTTACTGGATGAAGTGGGCGCTGGTACCGATCCCACCGAAGGCAGTGCCCTGGCAACGGCCTTGTTAAAACACCTCGCCAATACCGTCCATTTAAGCATTGCCACCACCCACTTCGGCGAACTAAAAACCCTGAAATACCAAGACGAACGTTTTGAAAACGCTTCCGTAGAATTCGACGAAGAAACCCTTTCCCCCACCTATCGCCTGCTGTGGGGGATTCCCGGGCGCAGCATGGCGCTGACCATTGCCCGCCGTTTGGGATTGCAGGCGTCGGTGGTTGACGAAGCCAAAAACCTGGTGGGAACTGGTACAGCTTCCGAAAATATGAACCAGGTTTTGGAACAAATGGAAAAACAGCGCGCCGAACAGGAAACTAAAGCCGCCGAAGCCGCGGAAATGGTCCGTCGCGCCGAACAATTGCACGAAGAAGTCAGCCGTAAAGCCCAAGACCTGCGGGAACGGGAATCTGCCTTGCGCCAGAATGCCGAAGCTACGATCGCTCAAACCGTTGCCGACGCCAAAGAAGAAATTGCCAAAGTCATTCGCGAGTTGCAGCAAGGACCGGCCAAAACCAAAGGGCAACAAGCCCAAAAAGCTACCGAAGCCATCGACCGCATCGCTGCCAAACACATTTCCAGCAAACCGGCGAAAAAACCAGCAGGATTTGAACCCAAACCGGGTATGAAAGTGCGCATTCCCACTGGGCAAACCTGCGAAATTATGAAGGTAGAACCGGAAGAAGAACAAGTCACGGTCCGTTTTGGCATGATGAAACTAACGGTATCGATGGACGAAATTGAATCGTTGGAAGGGGAAAAAGTGGCCAAGCCGGAACCTCCCCCCAGCCAACCTGTATCGTCTCGCCAAAGCAGTTCCAGCAAAGCCGCAAGTCAAGCTTCCGGTTCCATTCCCAAAGTCCGAACTGAATCCAATACTCTAGATTTGCGAGGCAGACGGGTGGAAGAGGCTACCATGGAACTGGATCGAGAACTGGGGCAACGTAGCGGTGGGGCGTTGTGGATTATTCACGGCAAAGGCACTGGCAAACTTCGCGCCGGCGTTCACGAGTTTTTGCAGCAGCATCCCCAAATCGAACATTACGAACTAGCCCCGGATTCGGAGGGTGGTATTGGCGTGACTATTGCCCATTTAAAATAATCGATAGGATGTCGATGCCACTATTTTTCCCAGCCATTGCGGTAATTCTCTATCCCCGGTGGATACCATGCAGCCTCAAGCTACTTCCAAAAAAAGCGATCGCTGTTTCCCTGGCAAAACGGTCAAAACCGCAGCGATTCTAGACGCTAGCAACAGCCAGCAACTCCCCCTACCGAAAAAAAAATCCGCCCAAGAACTAGCCTGGGATAACATGAAAGCCCAGTTGGATTTGCTGCTACTGGGATTGGAATCGCTGGTCCAAATTACCTCCGAAGAAATTCTGGAAGCAGCGACGAAACTACAGCTAGACGAGTTACTAGCCAACCGGGTCGTTTTGTGGCGGTTGCGCCAATCGAGTCCTTTACGCCAGGGCAAAGGAGGGCGCAAAAAATTAGATATCGAGGAAGCCAGGTCGCTGGTGTTGATTGTTTGCTATCTCGCTCAAAACCATGCCGACGCCATCCGCCAAGCCATGACGCTGCTACAACAAGCAGCAACCGAACAAAAACTGCCCCACCAGTACTCTATTTTGGGAGATTATCTGGATGCTTTTACCAACAGCTATCAAGAACGCATGCAAAATAGCGATGACACCGGCGGTACCGATCCTGCAAACCATCGGGCAGATTCTCTCGAACAGTTAGCTCTAAAATTATTAGTAGATTTATTTTTCTACAGTACGCCCAACGGTCACCGCCGCCTCTGGTTAACTCTCCTCGATCGCTCTTTAGAAGGATAGGATCGGAGTATGGGGGCAGACCCGGGCATGGGAGAGAGAAATAAATTTATTTCCTAAATCTCCTAAAGCTCCCAATCTCCCAGTCTCCGACGCTCGGTACGCTCCCAACCTCCCACGCCAAACTCCCTCCACATCCTGTATTCTAAGTTTGCCAAAAAAATGAGCAACCAACTCTGGCGCAGTTATCACTTGCCAACCTGTACCTTAGAACTTTGCCACAAACTTCCTCGCTGGCCGGCGGGAAATCGGGATTTGGCCAAGCGACGTTTTCGATTGCTATGGCATGGTGAAGAAGAAACAGAGGCATCCCACCAATCCCTTGGGGAAATTGCTGGCAATTACCAGCAGTTAGAAGCTTTGCGTGAAGCCACCAATACCTACATACAAGATTTGCTGGAAAGTACGCCGGAAACTTATAACGCCACGCTGCTGGCTGGGGTAGCTACGGCGACTGCATTCCAACCAACCACCACCGCAACCCCCGAACCACCGGAGTCTGCTTCAGCAACGACAACTTCCGGTTCTGCCGCTACACTCGTCCAATCTTCCCCCTGGGAAAAAACCATTTACTTCCAATCCATGGCTGGTTTGTGCCACCAGTTGCATTTGGGACCTTTAGCCACTGAAACCACAGGAGATAGCATGGTCCTAACCACCCTGCAACTGTTTGATTTGGTGGCAGCGTGCGATCGCTATGCCAGCGACAAACAGCAACGCCACCAAATTCCCATTCACCCTACCAAGCTGAAAAACATCCCCCAGTGGGCGCAAATGGCTGCTTTGCTGGTGGTAACGGCGGGGGTAACGGCAACGGTGATGGAAACTCTAGAAAGGCGATCGCAACCTTCGCCAGAAATGGCTTCCACCCCTGAAGAAACAACGGCTTCCCCCGAAACAACTGTTTCCCCATCGCCTACCGCCAGATTACCTTCCAACATTGAGGAAGTTCCTCTCCCACCAGACCAAGAACTATCTTCAAGGCAGCAACAAACATCGCCAGAAACCGCGGCTTCTCCTTCTCCCTCTCCCTCTCCCTCTCCCAACAACGAAGCGGCAACTGGCGATACATCCACACCACCGCCGCCACCACCAGGAGCAACTTCAACCCCGCCACCGCCAAAAACCGGCGATGATTTACCAGCGACGGATGTACGGACAACTCCCATTTCGCCGCTACCCAGCAACGATACGGCTACTCGCTCCACCCAACCGACGCCGACACCGACGGCAACCCCATCGCCTATGACTACGCCAACGCCTGGGGAGGAAACGGCAGCGGATCGCAATTCGCCCACTGCTCTAGCGCCCCCCCCAAATGCTTCGGAAAACACGGCAGAGGAAACGGCTAACTTGCCTCAGGTTCGCGAAGCCCAAGAGTACTTCCAATCCCAGTGGCAGGGCAACCCGGATTTGGAAGAAACGTTGCAGTATAGTTTGTTGTTAGACCCGGATGGTACGGTGAAATACATGCGCCCTCTTAGCAATATTTCTGGTCAGTATATCGATCGCACGGGCATGCCGTTAATGGGAGAATCGTTGGTGTCGCCCTTACCTTCAGGACAACAAATGAGGATTCGCGTGGTTTTGCAACCCAGCGGTGAGGTAAAAGTCTTTTCAGAATAAATTCTAAGTGCCCAAATAAGGAGTGGAAAAGGATCGAAATATGGTAAGCGAAAGGATGGTCACTGGGGAACCCACTGGTAAAAAATGGCCAACTTCACAAGTAGCCAAATGGGTGGCGGCAACGTTCTTAGTGGGTGGTGGTGTCGTTGCTTTGGTTTGGGCAGTACGCCACTATTCACCACCGCAGACGCAAATGGGCGATGGCTTGATTCCCGGATCGGCATTGCTGTCAGTGTCGATGAGTACGGAACCGGAAACCTGGCAGCAAGCGCGGCAGTTGGGAACGACGAACACCCAAGATCAACTACAAAAGACATTTCAACAGTGGCGCGATCGCTTGACGGCAGCTACGGGATACAATTACGAGCAAGATATCCAACCCTGGGTCGGCAAAAGGGTGACTCTGGCGTTTTTGCCTTCCGAGCAACCAGCTTTAGAAAAAACCCATCCTTCGCAGCTGGCTATTTTCCCCATTGCCAACCGCAACGCTTTTACCGAAATGTGGCGATCGCCGGATAAGCTAGAGAAAAACCAGTGGTCCCAGCGATCGTACCAAGGCGTAACCATATGGGAAATCGGCAGTTCCGAAACCACCTACGCCGCCGCGGTTTTACAACAGCGTTTTGTCGTCATTGCCAACCAACCGCAAACCTTAGAAAAAGCGATCGACGCCTACCAACAAAATACCAGCATTGCTGATGCTGAGGGATACCAGCAAGCTTGGAAGCAGCTTCCCCAAGCCGCTAACACCGATAATGCCAAACTTTCCCTAGCTAGACTGTATGTCAACGTACCGGAAGTAGCTGCCTGGCTTGCCAAAATCAGCGTCAACTCGGAAACGCTCCCCAAAATTACGCAAATCCCTCAAAATCAAGGCATTGTCGGTTCTGTAGCGTTGGAATCAGAAGGAGTACGCTTGCAAACGCTTTCTTGGCGTTCGGCAGATAGTGGTTCCAATACCTCTACTAATAAAAAAGCCTATTTGGTCAGCAATGAATCCCCCAGTATGCTGAGTCGCCTCAGTGCTGATGCGGTTTTGGCGGTTTCTGGAAATAATTTGCAACGGTTTTGGCAGAACTACAGCCAGCGCGCTAAACTCAATCCCCTCAATCCTCTGAATGTAGAATGGCTGCGCCAGGCACTTCAATCTACCGTAGATTTAAACTTAGAAACCGATTTGCTGCCTTGGATGGATGGGGCGTTTGTCGTTTCGGTATTGCCAGCCCCACAAGAAACCAAATCTCCGTTGCCAGGGGGGGTAGCTTTTCTCGTACAAACCAGCGATCGCGCGCGGGCAGAAACGACGTTATCAAAATTAGATAAGGTAATTACTGATAAATATGAATACAATATTGAAGATAAAAAAATCAATGGTCGTTCGGTGGTGAATTGGACTTCACCCATGGGCAGTGTCACCGTTACCTATGGCTGGCTGCCGCAAGATATTTTGTTTTTTACAGTAGGTGCTCCTATTGCCGATCGCGTTGTTTCCTCATCCGATCCTACTCTACCCGAACGGGAAGTTTTTCAAAAGACCTTTCCTCAACTAGAAAGACCCTACAACGGCAATTTCTATATCAATATAGACCAAACTTTAAATAGCGATCGCCCTTTGCTTCCCAAATTCCCCCCAGAACAACAAGTCTGGATCGAATCCCTTCGCGCCATTGGTGTCACCGTCGCCGTTCAAAACGAATTCAGTACCTATTACGATGTATTTTTGCTCGTGCATCGGAATCATTCAGCTTCCAACGCTTCCAACGATTCTACTGAAACAAGCGATCGTGAAAATTAAGTTATTTTCAAGCAATTATGAAAATCGTGATATCCCAAACATAAAAGATGCTCAAAAACATTATCTAGTCGAAGATATTTTTAAGATTGACGATCGCACAATTCCAGCAACTTTGTTAGCAACCGCTTCATTTCCCTGTATTGATTTATCTTTAGCTGGTAATCTGGAAGGGATTCATGGAAAGAACTTGCGTGCATTTTGGGGATTGGTGAAAGCCTTGGAAAAACAATCCGAAAAACCTAAAATTGTCCTATTGGAAAACGTAATAGGATGGCTAACCTCTAACGGCGGAAAAGATTTTCGGATTACCATTCAAGCCTTAAATGACCTGGGTTATGCCTGCGATGTATTTGCAATCGATGCGGCTCATTTTGTTCCTCAAAGCAGATTGAGAGTATTTGCCATTGCATTGCAAACCGATCGGGTTAATAACGATCTGGAAACTTTAAGCAACCGTCACTCTAGTTTAACCACAAATCGCCTCAAGCAAGCAATCGAACATAATTACGATCTCAACTGGAATTTTTTAGATATTCCTCCCCTACCCGAGCGGAGGATTGGCGATCTAGCCACCATTGTTCAAAACCTGAGCGATCGCGATTCGCGTTGGTGGAGTCGCGATGAAGTCCAACGCCATCTCAATATGATGACCCCTAATAACGTAAACTATCTACAACAGCTTCAAGATCGCCCCCATTATTATTATTGTACAATGTATAGGCGCATTCGTAACAAACAATAAAGAGCAGAAATTAGAAAAGACAGGATTGCAGGTTGTCTGAGAACCGCTAGAGGAGGAAGTAGCCGACAAATGTTAATTAGAGTGGGTCGAGGTTCGATTCAAATGCGAGTGATGACCCCCCACGAATATGCCAGATTGCAAGGTGTTCCGGAGGATTATCCAATTCCTTCACAAATTAACCAAGCTCTGACAGGATTTGGAGATGCTGTATGTGTACCAGTTATTCACTGGATTGCCGAACGAATTTTAAACCCTTTAGCTCTATCTTTTATTCATCAGCAATAATTTTCCCATTTTTAATTGTCAGCATACAAATTCCCTGGCTAATTACAAAATTATATGTAACCGAGCGACGGAAACGCTGTTTTTGTGGGTTTTCATAGTTTTTACGGAGTTGGGGTAACCATCTGTTGAAAGAGGGAATAAGTTTTCTTCCCTCTACCTGCCAAACTTCCACATCTGTATAACTTGGACTGTAGGCAATAAAAATGTGGTCTACGGATTTATCCGCTTCTAGTTTCTCTAGACCATGAGATTTATGGTACTGATACTCAAAACTGTTACGCACGATCGCCAACTTGACCTCATAGTGCATCAAATCAGTCCCATGACCGGATCTGGCGCGATCGTTGAGTAATACCATTTCTGAAAAACAACGATTGTGACGAAGCGCGTTTGGAAAAATTACTCGCAGAAAACCATCCGTGGAAATAACATTAAATCATACTAAATAAAATTTTTGCATCAAAAACTGTAGGGTGGGCATTGCCCACCATTATCTATTTTAATTTGGTAGATAAAGCGATCGCTAAAGTTTTTATTTTAAAAATAATTTAGCCATTCAATTCTCCACTATTTTAGCCTAGATACACTCCTACTAAATAAAATTTTTGCATCAAAAACTGTAGGGTGGGCATTGCCCACCCTACTAGCACTGTTTCAGAAGACTTTTCCTCAGGAACAAAGACCATACAACGGTAATTTCTTTCTCGATTTAGAACAAACTCTAAACAGCGATCGCCCTTTGGTACCGGAGTTGCCGCCAGAACAAAAGGTTTGGGTAGAATCCATTCGTTCCATTGGCGTTACAGCCGCCGTACAAGATGAGTACAGTACCTATTACAATGTATTTTTGCTCATGCATCACAATGCCGCTGCTGCCGCCTCTCAAAAGCCTTCCCCTGCCAATCCTTAGTAGAAAGACGGAGCTAAAAAGTTAATTTTCTTTAAGCGATCGCTTCCGTTTTCAGGCACCATCCACTCTAGTAAATGGCGCGTATCAGGCGGCATGGCAAGATTTTTTGATATTTCCAAAAGCCAATCCTGCCATCTGAGCAAATTCTTTCCATTTGCTAGACTTCACTCAGATGAAACGGGTGGTTTTGGAATCATGACTCAGTGCGTCAAACCTGAATGTTTGTACAAAAACCCAGAAGAAAGTCGTTTTTGCCAGCGTTGCGGATCGAATTTGCAACTGCGCAAACGATACCAAGCACAGCAAATCTTGGGAAATCATGGGTTGGGGAGAACCTTTCTTGCCAAAGACGAACACAAATCTACGCAATTTCCCTGTGTTATCAAACGATTTTTACCCCAAGAACAGGGAACCGAAGACCCGGAAATCGCCGCTCAAATATTTGAAAAACAAGCCAAACGCCTGAAACAGTTAAGCCAACACCCCAATATTCCCAACTTACTATCCTATTTTTTAGAAGATGGACAGCAGTATTTGGTACAAGAATATGTAGAAGGTGAAGATTTAAAGCAAGTTGTGGCGGAAAAAGGAGCATTTGATGAAAGTCAAATCCGAGATTTGCTCCAGCAAATTTTGCCCGTCCTGGAATACGCTCACCAACGTAACACCATCCATCGCGATATCAAGCCAGAAAATTTAATCCGTACCGATGCGGAACGCTTGATGCTGGTGGATTTTAGTGCTGCCGAACGCGATGCTCGCACTTCGATTTCTGTTATGGGAATTGGCAATAGTATCGGTTCTTCCCCAGGATATGCCGCACCCGAACAAGTTTTTTGCGCGGCGCAACCCAGCAGCGATCTGTACAGTTTGGGGGTTACTTGCTTGCATTTGCTTACCCAAACCGAACCGTTAGATTTGTTTGACCTGTCCGAAAATGACTGGATGTGGCGGGATTGCGTTGTTTATCCCATTAGCGATCGCATGGGTCAGATTTTAGACCGCGCGATCGTACAAGCCACCAAAAGGCGCTACCAGTCAGCCACCGAAATGCTGGAAGATTTGGACAAGCTTCCCCAACAAACCTTCATCTCCCACCCTTCCGGCGATACCACTTCCGTGCAATTAGAATCAGAACCAGACTCCCAGCCAGCATCAAAAACAGACTACAGTCACCTGCAGGATTTGCTAGCTGCTGGCAAGTGGGAAGAAGCTGACCGAGAAACCGTAACCTTACTTTTACAAATCGCCAATCGCGAAGAGGAAGGATGGTTAAGTGGCGACGATATTGCAAATTTGCCCTGCGAAGCCTTGCGCGAAATAGACCAATTGTGGGTTCAATATACCCAAGGTCATTTTGGTCTGAGCGTTCAAAATCAAATCTATCAAGAGTTGGGGGGTAGCAAAACCTACGAACGAGAAATTTGGGAGCAATTTTGCGATCGCGTGGGGTGGCGACAAAATGGCATGTGGCTGAGTTATACGGATGTTTTGTTAGCCGCCTACTACACCTCTGGCAATCTAGAGAGTAACACTGTAAAAGGACATTTGCCAGCCGGTTATGTATTTAATTGCGTAGAAATTGGCATCGATCTCATTTCTCGCGTAGCCGAATGTCATGTTTAGCTGCATAATTTATCCCATCCCTCAATCGTGATATCCTATTAAAGTGAATTGTTTTTATTTACTTTTAACCGTATCCTTTACAATGGGGACAACAGGGGGTTATTTAATACGGTTTATCGGGGGTTTACGGTACGGATTTCCTACGACTTAAGAAAGGAGCTTTTATGTCAGACAACCAAGATACTATTTGGATTTTAACCGAAGATGACATTTCCCCATCCGAAAGTGAGGGCAGCAAAGGAGGCGGTAATTATCGCAGTCCTTGGTCGCAAGTACAGGAAAAAAGCGCTCAAGGCATCAAAATTAGTGCCCAACAGCTAGAAGAGCGCATGTCTAACTTTATGAAAGTTATTAATAAAATTTTCAAACGTGCCGATGAAGAAGTAGAGAGAGAATCAGGTATGCGCTTGGATGAAATTAGTTTGTCTGTAGAAATTACCGGAGAAGGGGAAATTAAATTAGTTGGTAGCGGTGGCAAAGTTGGTAGCAAAGGCGCGATCGCATTAAAATTCAAGCGATTCGACGTTCAAAACCAGCAAAAACCATCAGACAACCAGCAATAAACGATTTTATACCCATTCCCTTCTAAAAACAACAAGGACAGTCCCCAAACCGTCCCTAACATTTCCCAACCGATTTCTCCCATAGATACGATAAAAATGTCGCAAATGGGAAAAGCCAAGATTATGAGTAACGAAAACGAAACCCCCAAACGACAAGACACCAACGCCTGGGTTTTCCACTCCTGGCTTTCATTCGGTTTATCAGTCGTAGCCATGGCAGTGGGAATTATCTATCTACCAGTCAACAACTGGGTCAAAGGATACATGGCTATGGGAACCCTATTTACTGTCGGTTCCACCATTAATTTATCCAAAACAGTCCGCGACCAACACGAGAACAAACGCCTGATTTCCCGCGTAGACGAAGCGCGTTTGGAAAAATTACTCGCCGAAAACCATCCGTGGAAATAAAATTGAATCAACTTGAGTAAATTTAATCTTGAAAAATTGTAGGGTGGGCATTGCCCACCTTATCTTTGCCAAAATGCATGACCTTTGTATTTCTTCAAAACAATCAAGACAAGCTTCGTCGTTCCCCCAAACCTCCAAAAAAAAGGCAGATGGTAGGGTGGGCATTGCCCACCCTACTTTAAATATGTTATCTTCCCAAAAATCATGACCTTTGTATTTCTTCAAAACAATCAAGACAAGCTTCGTGGTTCCCCCAAACCTCCAAAAAAAGGCAGATGGTAGGGTGGGCATTGCCCACCCTACTTTAAATATGTTATCTTCCCAAAAATCATGACCTTTGTGTTCCTTCGGAAAAATCAAGACAAGCTTCGTCGCTTCCCCAAACCTCCAAAAAAAAGGCAGCAATAGCCAAACCAGCCATCCTGCCAAATAAAAATTACCTCGCCTTCGTTGTATACACCTGCCAAGCAATAAACGCCACAAACGCGCCAAAACTCAACAAACTCACCCAATCCTGCCAGCTACCGGGTACAGGTAAATACTGCTGTTCCATAACTCCTTTATAAACTCGACAATAACAACTACTATCCTACAACCTAGCCAACCCCAGCCTTACCGTGCAAACCCCACCAAAAAAATCCCCTCCCACATGGGGAGAGGATCGAGTTTTTAAAAACTGGAAAAACCGCTAGCAGTCTCTAACCACAGAAACTACTGCCTGTCTACAGGCGTGAAACTGGGAACTACCAACTCGCGGTCTTGCTTCGTTAGCTTGTTGTACAAACGTTCCGTATTCGGGAAATTCGCCGCCGGTAGCGTTGGGAAGCGACGGTAAGGAACCGTATCCTCGCCGAAGACCTCCAGATATTCCATGCTACTGACCATGGCACGTACAAATGCTTTCAACCCTTGCTGGGCCAAAATTTGGTTGTACATGCGAATTTCCTTTTGATCGCGTGGCGCGCGACCGAGGAAATGCTTGGTACCAAACTCGATTACCTGCGTATTGGGATAAGGGGTATAGAACTCTTTGATGTAGAGTTGGGAACAACCCAATTCCTCGATAAACTCTTTGACAGTAATCTCGCGGTTCCCCAAGCGGCTTTCCAAACGGGAGAATTGGTTCCTGATAATGTAAGGTTCCAAATCCCGCTCGAATACTTGACGGTACGCCGCGCGAATGAGTCTCTGTAACGCTGGCTTGTCGTTGGTCTCCGTAAGCTTGAAGACCTTGGTTTGTTCGCGCTTGCGGCTGACCCCTTGATTGGCGCGGAACTGAATGTCGGGAACCGTACGCATGTCGGCGGCAGTACCCAGTTCCACAAACCGTGGCTTGGTTTCTTTTTCCACGTCTTTGCCTTTGTAACCAATGCTTCCCACGCGATTGGTCCGCAAAGCCACACCACCGGGGGTCAAATAGCGTTCGTAAGGAACTGTATCTTCGCCAAAGGCTTGGTTGTATTCGTCGCTGTCGATAATGGTGTCTACCAGTGCGTAGAAACCTTGTCTGGCGCAGATGTCGAAGTAGCTGTTGATTTCCTGACGACCGTAGGTGGGACGACCCAGCAAGCGACGGTGGATGTACTCGATCGCTTTACAAATATACAACGAACTCCAGTACATCTTGCGGAAGACATCGGATTTGGCCAGAGTCCGCACAAACTCCCGCATGGAAATGTCGCCGTTTTCTAGCTTAATTTCTGCGACAGTCAGGCGCTGGCCTTCGTACAGTTCGCGACCGAATACCTGCCGGTAGCAAGCACGGATGATGTTTTGGGTGCTGCTTTCGGTGTATTTGACGCTGGCACCGTTGCCGCCGTTGCCACTACCAGGAATCTGGCTGAGTTTGAACACCTTCGGTCCCAAGCTTCCCGGGTTTTTGCCGACAGCGCCGGGATTGCTCAGTTGGTTGTCAATTCCTGGACCCTGACGCACCAAAATCCGACGGGTATCTTTGTTAAAGAATGCCGGCGCATCTTTGGGGTTGCGGGTTTCTTTGGGGAAAATGGCACCAAATTGAATTTCCAGGGGATCGTTGCCACGACCGTAGGGGTGTTGGTCGGGTAGCGGTTGTTCGTATGCCGCGTACAGGGTGATAAATTGAGGAACTTTGCGGAAAGGTGCGCTGTAGTTAAACAGGTCGAACTGCGGTCCCCAATTGCGGCATTCTTGCGCTTCCTGTCCCAAACCGCGCAGGTAAGGAACGGTGTCTTCGCCGAAGTAATCGCTGTATTCTTCAGAATCTACCAACGCATCGACAATCGCTGGCAAACCGCCTTGGGAAATGATGTCAAAGTATTTTTGTACTTCTTCCCGCGAAGAAGGCGCGCGACCTAAGAAGTGACGGAAGGCCAGTTCTAAGGCGCGGCTGTTAATAAACGGTTCGTAAAACTGTTTGCGATATAGAGGCGATTTACCCAAACGACGAACGAATTCCCGCATGGAAATTTCGCCGTTTTTCACCTTAGACTCTAGGTCGGAAACGTATAGACCATACGCTCTGGTGATATCGCGCTCGAAGATTTGGCGGTAAGCCGCTTTGATGGCGAGTTGTTTTTCGCTGGCAGATTGTCCGGATCGCAGGAAGAATTTCTGACGTGTTTCGGCGGCGTTGGCGTAAATCTGCGGCAGTTTCAGACCTTGCTGGTTGTCGGAGAAACTTTCGCGGACTTTGTCGGAAGGTGCCGGTGCGATGAATTCGTTAATCAGAACGTCGAAGTACTGGTTAACGATGTCTTTGGCTTCGGTGTCTTCGCGGAAATAGCCTTGTGCTGCCAGTTTCATTTCCCGCAATGCCACGATGGTGGCGGCGGAGGAACAGGCGTTTTCAATGATTTCGCGCAACCCACGGACGTTGACGGCGATGATGCTGGGGTCGCCGGCAACAATTGCATAGGTGAGATACCGTAAAAACCAGCTCAAATCGCGCAGGGATTTGGTGGTGTTTTCCGGACCGTAGCGCGCAATATTGATGGCCTGGAATCCGGGAGGAACCGGACCGCTGCTGGGGGAGAGGAAAATGGATTTGATGCTGTCGATGATGCCGCGACCAAAACCACCGCTGCCGCTCTCTACGAAGGTGACGTTGCCAAGAGCGGACGATTCTTGTTTCCCAGAACCCGCCATGGCTGGTTCCGGTTCTGGTGGTCTTTCTAAAAACGACATGGGGGAACCACCAACGAAGATTCGGTTGGCGGCTTTGGAGACGATGAGTTCACAGTTTTGGGTCAGGATTTGCGCGATCGCAATTCGTTTTTGACCCGACTGGAAAAAGGTTTGCAGTTCCGTAAGTTCGCCTTTTCCTAGGTAGCGGTCTTGCTGCTCTGCCTGGGAAATGTTGGAGAGAGGAACTGTTTGATAGAGTTGCGGACGCGCAACTGTGCTTCCACCACTTGCCTTCAGTGTCATTTATGTTTGCCGATTAGTAACTACAAAGATCGACGTTTGTTTGCGAACGAGCAGGCCATGGGGGACCTGCTACCGATTGCTGGGGAAATGGGTTGGGGAGCTGCTCTTTGCTTTGTGTGGGAATCGAACCCTCACTCCCGAAACAACCCGTTGCCTGTTTCTCTGATTGGCTCGCTTTCCAGAATTTTGCTGGCAGCGGCCTGGGAAGATGGCTGCAACCACCGCCGAAATGGGTGGCTTTCAGCTCTTAATTTGTTTACAATAAAACGTTTTGGCAACAAAATATGGTTTTATTAAGAAGTGTATCAACCCTGTTTTTCGGAGTCCCTAGGACATTATAAAACCCGATTGAGTCCTGAAAAAATGATAATTTTTGTAACAATTTGATGGCTTGAGTGTTTGTTTCTTATAGACGTATTATGACCAATCCCACGTCCAACATTAGCGAAGCGGTGGCTCGCCTGTACGATACCTATCCCTTTCCACCGGAACCCCTGCTTGACGAACCGCCACCGGGGTACAACTGGCGCTGGAACTGGCCGGCTGCCTATCATTTTGCTACGGGTCAAAAACCCCGCCAATCCCAAGTGCGCATTCTTGATGCCGGCTGCGGTACGGGGGTGAGTACGGAATATCTGGTCCATCTCAATCCCGAAGCGGAGGTGGTGGGAATCGATCTGAGTAGCGAAGCGATCGCGGTGGCGAAAGAACGCTGCCGCCGTACGGGTGCCGATCGCGCTCAACTGCACCATCTCAGCCTTTACGATACTCCCAAACTAGAGGGCGAATTTGACTATATTAACTGCGTGGGTGTTTTGCACCACTTGCCAGACCCCCAACGCGGCTTACATGCGATCGCTTCCAAACTCGCGCCTGGGGGATTGATGCACGTCTTTGTTTATGCCGAATTGGGACGTTGGGAAGTACGCCTCATGCAGCAAGCGCTGGCACTGTTACAAGGCGACAATCGCAACGATTTCCAGTCCGGCGTGAAACTAGGACGGCAAATTTTTGATTCCTTACCAGAAAACAACCGAATTGTCAAGCGCGAAAAACAACGTTGGTCCCTAGAAAACCAACGGGATGCCAACTTTGCCGATATGTACCTGAATCCCCAGGAAATTGACTACAATATCGAGACGCTCTTTGAACTTATCGATGCCTCGCAACTGCAATTTCTCGGTTTTTCCAACTCCGACTATTGGCAGCTAGACCGATTGTTGGGGAATGCTCCCGATGCCCTAGAAAAAGCCAAACAGCTCGACGAGCGCCAGCAATATCGCCTCATCGAACTGCTCGATCCGGAAGTTTCTCACTACGAATTTTTCCTGGGCAGACCACCCATTCCCCAAAACGACTGGTCCTCGCCAGCAGCTCTGGAGCAAGCCATCCCCGAACGCAGTCCTTGCATGTTTGGATGGTGCAGCCGCGATATTATGGATTACAACTATATGCCGGTTACTTTATCGGAAGCCGAGTTTGAATTCATGCAAGCCTGCGACGGTCAACGCACCGTTGGCGAGATTTTACCCAATTGTGCTTTAGACAGCGATGGAGTGCGATCGCTTGCTCGGCGGCAGTTGATTTTGTTGGGACCAAGTTCGTAGGAGCTTCGGGGCTTCGGAGCATCGGGGCGTCGGAGCGTCGGGGCATCGGGGCATCGGAGAAAACAACCAATTATATCCCCCACGCTCCCACGCTCGGTAAGCTCCCACGCTCCTATTGCGGTGAGGTAGTCAAACCGCAAGCTCCCATGCCAAAACAACTACCGTTCTTGAACCAAAACAAAGGGAGAAACAATGAGGGCGTCAAACTCTTTGCTGGGTTTTTCGCTCCAGGCGGATAATTCTTCTTCAGAAGGTTTGCGGATGAGTTCTTTGCCAATCCAATGCTGTACGTAGGGAACGTTATCTTCAGCTACGGCAGCACCGACTTCCGCTAAATCTAGCTGTTCGTTGACCAACACCACCGCATCGCGTTTGACGTGAGGAAGCAACCAAGACCACTTGGCTATATCGACAGAGTTGGCAAGTTCGGTTTGAAAGTCGCTCATGAGTAATTTTGAATTCGACGGCTATGGTCAGCTATTGTAGCCAACGATTGCTATCTTCCCAAATCGTGCATTTGATTTATAACTTGGGCGCAGTAGTCGGTTGTAGCTTGCAAGTCTTCTCGATGGGTGGTTTTGGGAGGTGCGATCGCTTCGCCAATGCGTACGGTTACGGGCACGGAACGGGGAATGTTGGATTTCCCCGAAAATATTTCATGAGTTCCCCACAAACAAACGGGAACAATGGGAGCTTGGGCTTTGGCGGCGATTAAAGCTGCTCCCAACTTAGGCGAATGAATCCGTCCGTCCTTACTGCGGGTTCCTTGTAAGAAAATTCCGGTAGCCCAACCGTGTTCTAAATATTCTAATGCCGCACGCAACGCTTGGCGATCGCTGCTTCCCCGTTTCACTGGATAGGCACCATACAGGGAAATGGCTTGTTTCAATACCGGCACTTGAAACAGTTCTTCCTTTGCCATAAAAGCCACCGGGCGGCGCATGCAGTTGGAAAGTAAGGGCGGGTCGAAATTGCTGGCGTGGTTGCTGGTAATTACCAACGGACCTTCTTGGGGCACATGCTCCGCTCCATAAATTCTCCCGCGAAAATAAGTATGAAGCGTGGGGCTGACCACCGACCACTTAAACAAGTGGTAAAGAATCAGACTTTTTAAAGGTTCCCGCTGTCTTTTTCCGTTGGTTTTTGTGGTTTCAGTCGTTTTCTTTTGAGAAGGCATAAGTCGTACCATTTCTTTAAAAACTTACAAGAAGAATTGCCCTAGGGAAACTTCACGAATCTCCCTTAACAGGGCAATCAGAAAATCCTAGACAATCATTGTTTTTTAGAAATGGTATCATCTGTTTGTTACCCCCCTGTAGTCCCTCTTGTCAAGGAGAACGGTGAAGAAACGTGCCAAAATTGTTTCTATTTGGTTCTATTTTTTACGAAAAAAGACGGGAGCTTGAAGGCCCTGCCTCTTTCCTAGCCGGGAGAAAAAGCGATCCGTGCGGTCCCGCCGCCGTCACAATCAAGTTGATGTGCTAGAATCTAGAAAAGCAGACGAAATTTTACAAACTTATTTTCGTCCATCATGTTGACTCTCAGCTACGAATTCTCGCCTCAAACCGACATATTGAAAGCATTCTACACCGACTCCAACGGTTATAGCGAGCCTAACCCTAGGTTCGATCGGAAAAGCGAGAAACGTAGCAAAACGTCTTCAACGCCGTGTTGGGAGCAAAAAGAAAGATTCCGCGAATCAGAAAAAAAGCCGTTGTCGATTGGGGCGGTTGCACCTCAAAATAAGTAGGCAGCGAGAAGAGTTTGCCAAGAGACTGGCATTCCGTGTTATCCAATCTAACGATTTGGTCGCCTACGAAAATTTGAGGATGCGCAACAGGTGTGAAAAACCATTGCGGCCGCAAAATCGAGCGACGAGGCTGCTTGGGACAAGTTCCGCATCTGGCTAGAACAGTTTGGTAGAAAGTAGGAGGGGATAACTGTTGCTGTTCATCCCGCTGGTACAACCCAAGACTAACCCAATCACTGGACAAAAATCGACATTCGTGTTGATTGCGTTCGGTTAGTCCAGCCTTGGTCTCGTAGCAGACTCCGT
>NZ_LNDC01000187.1:15457-30313 GCF_001870905.1 Geitlerinema sp. PCC 9228 | reverse complement strand
CGGGGATGGACTAGCATAGCTAATCCATCTAGGCACACCCAATGAAGCGAGAATCTCACGAATTCTATTCGTGAGAGTGTCAACAACTTCGGGACGCTTGGTAGGCTCAAATTGCAATTTGTCATTGTTCGTGATTGAATAGAATAGGGCATTAAAGTTGCCCAACATGGAAAACCGCGACCGTTCCATTATCGGGGCGGTTGGTTCAATCCAGTTGGCAACCATCCCGCCGGATGCGTTAACGATATCGATATCTTGGGAATTTTTTCCTGAGACGAACAAACATCCCGATTTTTTTCGTATCAAGTTAGCAAAACGGATCGGTAAATCAAAATGGATTTAATTTTATCTTCTGGTTCTCTTGTTTATGCTGGTATGCTAGCAGGTTGTTTCGTGCTAGCTGTCGTATTAATGTTTCTCCTGCGTGCTGTCAAGCTCATTTAAGCTCGTTTTTAGCTCTTAGAAGCTAAGAAATAGGGAGCTACTGGGATAGGCTTTGTTTGTTTCTATCCCAAAAATGCTCCCTCATATTTACAATATTGGCTGGTTTTACTGAACCAACGCTTTGTTTTGTTCGTCCGTTTCGGCTTCGGTGGTGGTTTCTTCAGACTCAGCTTTGAGTTTTAAGAACTCTTCCAGTTGCGCTTCGATTTGTTCGCGTACCAACTCTCGGTATTCCCCGAAATGTTCGTAGAGGGCGCAAATCGACAGATAGTGTTGCCAAAGCCGGGGCTTGTGGCGCATAATATTGAACAGATAAATCCAGAACTTCCAGCGGGTCTTGCGCAGAACCCCTTGACGCCACAGAACCAAAAGCAATGCCCGGATGCTAGTCCAGTTGGGTTGGCGCAAAGGACTCTTGTGTTTGGGTTGTGCCAGCGTCATGTAGTGGCGATAGGTCCGGTCTAGATAGCGTTCGGGTTTGTACAGTTCCCAGAAAGCTTGGATGTACTCTCGGGCAATGTCTTCCACCGGTCGTGTGGGAACAAAGTTCATCAACGTGGTTTGGTTGCCATTTCCTCGCTCGTCTAACAGGCGACCTTCTTGTTTCAAGCGATTCCACAAAGCCGTGTTAGGCAGGGCTTGCAACATGCTAAACATGGCCATGGGAATGGCGGTTTTCTCTACAAAACGAATAATACGATCGCCCGCGCCTGCTTTTTCGCCGTCGAAACCAATAATAAAGCCGGCAGTAACCCGCAAGCCGCTACGGGCAATTTTCTCTACCGACTCGGAGAGGGGATCGCGGGTATTTTGAAACTTCTTGGTGACCTTGAGGCTGTCTTCGTCTGGGGTTTCGATGCCGAGGAAGACCGCATTGAAGTTAGCCTCCAGCATCATATCCATCAGTTCTTGGTCTTGGGCTAGGTCCACCGAAGCTTCCGTGTTTAAGAAAAAGGGATGACCGCGATCGCGCATCCAATCCCGCAAAGCCGGCAGCAACCGTTTCACATTGCGTTTGTTGCCGATAAAGTTATCGTCTACCAAGAAAACGCTGCGCCGCCAGCCCAACTCGTACAGACGATCCAATTCCGCCAGCAACTGTTCCGGGGTCTTGGTACGGGGTTTGCGACCGTATAGAACAATAATATCGCAAAACTCGCATTGGAAAGGACATCCCCGGGAAAATTGCACCGACATATTGTCGTAGGCATCTTTTTCTAGCAAATCGAAGCGGGGAATGGGGGTTTGGGTAACGTCGGGTTTTTCATCGGCGCGGAATACCCCCTCGGTTTCGCCTCGTTCCAGGGCTTCCACAAACATGGGCAGGGTAATTTCCCCTTCGTCTAAAATTAAATAATCAGCGCCCATGGACTTAACCGTTTCCGGAACCGCTGTGGGATAAGGACCGCCCAAAGCCACCTTTTTGCCCCGTTGTTTGGCAGCTTGGATTTGAGTTTGCAGGTCATCTTGTTGGACAATCATGGCGGAAAACATGACCAAATCCGCCCATTCCCATTCCTCTTCTGTTACCGATCGCACATTACGATCGACCAGTTTGTATTCCCAGGTTTGGGGTAAAATAGCGGCAACGGTAATCAATCCCAACGGCGGCAGCAAAGCTTTGCGTTCCACCAAAGCCAGTGCCTTTTCAAAGGACCAAAAACTTTTGGGAAACTGGGGATATACTAATAAAACGCGCATACCAAAATGCCTTTACTTGAATCGTTTCAAAGAGTTGAGGGGTAGCAGAACCATCCCTCGATGGCAACAGATGCTAACAAGGATCCATTTTTGCGAAACTGCCCATTTGCGGACAGCTATTGTCAATGAAGCGATCGCAATTGACAATAGGCGATCGCTACTTCGCTAGCAAGTTGAAATTGAGTCAAGCTTAACGCAGATGCTGGCAAGCAGGCTAGAGAATTTGGATTTTTTTTGCCAAATTTTATGTATTTTTAGACGTTTCCATATAGGAAATTCAATTCTATAATTTCCATCAATTTATCTAGGCGTTTCCTTTCCCTGTATTTGCGTAGTTTGGGCATCACCATCGAGGGAAACATTTGGCTGGGCAGTACTCAGCTGCAGAACATCGGCAAAGGTACTGCATGTTTCTGGCAAACCGAAGGTAGCGGGATGTACGGGATTTTCGTAGGTAAAATGGCGGTTGTACATGCAAAATCGGTCCCAGGGAGAGAGTTCAATTTTGACCCCCACCCATCGCAACGTAGAAATCAGAAAATTCGCCAACTGCGTAGTTAGGGGAATGCGGAAATAGATTCTTTTGCCAAAATACCGGCAAGTTTCTTCCACAGCTTGGTTGAGGGTAATCGGCAAACTCCCCAATACCATATAAGAAGAGGTTGCTGCTGGTTTGTTCCCTTGCAACAGATAGCTAACAATCGTCGCAATATCTTGGGCGTGGATAAAATGAAAGCTGCTATCGGCGCGAAAGAAGCGAATCAAAGAAATCCAGCGGGTAATTTCGGGAAAACCACGGGAAAGGTGGGAGTAAGGATGGTTTTCGTCACCGCCGAGAACCAACGTGGGAAACAAAACTTGAATGCGAGGCGCGATCGCGAGTTGCGATAAATGTTGCAAGCAAGTATATTTAGAACGAATGTATTCTGTCCCATACTCTCCTGCCGCTTTCAAAGGTTGGTGGTGATGGTCCAAAACGCTGGCAGTGGAAAAATAAATGACTTGCTGGCAAACTTGCGGGTCTAACAGTTCCAGCAATCGCATGGTTTTCACCACATTGATATCGTAAGTTTCGCGAACCCCTCCCCACACGGTTGCCACCAAAACCGCCACATCAACCGTTGCCAGTACATCAGAAAAGCGATCGATATTCCGTAAATCGCCCTGCAAAAGGCTAATTCGAGAATTATTTTGCCAAGAAAATTGCAGTTTGTCGGGATTGCGAACCAATAAGTACAGGTGAAAGTCGCTCTCGCGTAAGAGCGTTTGTACAATATAGTGACCGATACAGCCACTGGCACCTGTGATGAAGACGGTTTTCATGGTAGATTCGTTGGTCTGGGATGGGGAGATTGTGAAGAGGGGGAGGAGGGGGAGGAGGGGGAGGAGGGGGAGGAGATAAGGGATTATGCTTCTCCCACACTCGGTATGTTCATATTCTACAGCAACTACCAACCCAACAATTGGTCGGCTTGCTTGGCGGTTTCAAAGAAAAAGGCGACGTTTTCCTCTGGCGTGGGGGGTAAAACGCCGTGACCCAAGTTGAGGATGTGACCGTTTTTGCCGGCTTTGCGGATGGTTTCCAACATGCGATCGCGAATGGTATCCTGGGTGCCAAACAACACGCAAGGATCGATGTTGCCTTGTACGGTCATATTTCCCAATCGCTGTCTGGCTTCTGCCATATCCACAGTCCAATCCAAACTGATAATATCCACGCCGGTTTTGGCCATGCGTTCTAGCAAGCCAGCGCTGTTGTTAATATAAAGAATTAAGGGGGTGTCGGGGTGGGTGGCTTTGACTTGTTGGACGACCCGTTGCTGGTAGGGAAGGGCAAAGGTTTCGTAGTCTTGTGGACTTAGCTGACCTGCCCAAGAGTCGAACAGTTGCACCATTTGGGCACCAGAGTCAATTTGATAGCGAACGTAAATCGCGATCGCATCGGCAAGTTTGCCCAAAAACTTGTGCAAAACATCTGGTTCGCTAAAAGCCATACTTTTAATGGTACGATAATCTTTAGACGTTTTGCCTTCAATGGCATAGGCAGCCAGGGTCCAAGGAGCACCCACAAAGCCTAAAACCGCCGCGCGATCGCTAACTTCCTGACGTAGCGTTTTCAGAATTTTCCCCACAAACGGCAACGAAGCTTCTGGATCCAGTTCGTGGAGGTTCTGGATTTGTTCTTGCGTGCGAATGGGGGGGTCGATGACCGGTCCTTTGTTTTCTACAATATCAAAAGAAATACCAACACCAGGTAGCGGCGTTAGAATATCGGAAAATAAAATTACGCCATCCGGATGAAAAGCATGAAACGGCTGCAAGGAGATTTCCACCGCCAAATCTACGTTTTCCGAACGTTCGCGAAACGATGGATATTTCTGACGCAATTCCCGATAGCTTTTCATATACCGCCCTGCCTGACGCATCATCCACACGGGAGGACGGCTGAGTGTCTCGCCACGCGCCGCTCTGAGCAAATAAGGAGTTTGATTTGACCCTGCCATAAATCGGCTTCCCTTAATGACTTGTTAAACGCCTCTTTGAGCTTATCAGAAATTGGTGCCGAAACTGCCACATTCTTAAGATACGCATCTCGAAAATTTATGAAGACCCCTGGCTCATGGTACAATCCGCCCGAAAATCTCCTTTGAATGAAAACAACGGCAGCCAGAGGTCTTTTTCTGATGTTTTTCGATGTTAAAAAATATCAATCGCGATCGCGTCTGTGCGGTCCGCCAGCCCAAGGAGGAGGACCAGCTTCATCGCGAATGCGAATTATCTCACCATCTTCCCGCGTAATGCGAAACGCATCAAAGTCATAATCATCATATTCGCCAGTAACCGTCACTTGTTCCCCTTCCTGCAAATCAAGTTGGTGGTACCAAGTTGGTCCCGCATCAACAATAATTTCACCAGTTTCATCTTCTAAAATAAATTCGTTACCGACAACACTGCGAATTGTACCTTCAATGGCAATCCCAGAATATCTTTGCAATTCTCCAATGGGAATTTGTGCTTGCAAGCGTTGGTTTGGAATAAAGAAAGTTAAGAAAAAAGAAGTAGTTGCTACAACAAAAGTAGGCTTAAGCATTGCTTTTATCTATTTGAACGGCATTTGTACATCTATTTTGATGAATTCCTGCAAACATCCTGCAAGAAATTGTAGCATTTGTAGGGGCGCTTCGCGTTGCACCCCTCACGCGTTGCGCCCTGAGTCGAATCTTTTATTTCCAAGCGCCAGCCCAAGGCGGCGGACCTGCTTCGTCGCGAATAGAGATTACCTCACCGTTGCTGCGGGTAATGCGAAATGCATCAAAATCTTCATCATCGTATTCCCCAGATACCGTGACTTGCTCTCCCGCAAGTAAATTGAGCGGCTGGTACCAAGACGGTCCGCCATCCACAAAAACAGGTCCGTTCTCACTATTTAAAAGGAATTCATTGCCTGCAACTGCTTGGATGGTACCCGAAATACTGCCATAACTTTCCGCAACAGGATATTCGTACCAATCATCCCAATCATCTTCATATTCATATCCGTAATCCTCTTCTATGGGATTATTAACGACAAGAGAACCGTCAGGGCGAGTAATACGATAGGCATCGAAATCCTCATCATCCATTTCTCCCACCATGGTTACTGTTTCGCCAGGAGTCACGGGAACTGGCATGTCTCCTTCTGGAGAAGCATCCACCAGCATCATTCCTCCGTCGCTTTGAAACAGAAAGCTATCCGGTTCGGTTTGCGCCACCACAGTTCCCGTTACCGTAGCCATCATCTCACCCGTAATTGGATCGATAGCCGCTTCGCCAGGCATTGGGGTTGCGGGAGTTTGAGGGGTTGCCGGTGGAACAGTCGGCGTTGGCGTTACTGCTGGGTTTCCTAAAACTGGCGAACCATCAGCGCGGGTAATGAAGTTCGTATCGATTTCGTTGCCTTCCCACTCCATGGCGCGGAGGTTAATGGCTTCGCCTGGCACCAAGCCAAGTTGGAAAGCATCTACACCTGCAGGATCGACAATCAACTGACCGCCGGTGGAAGGTTGGAAGAGAAAATCGTCGCCGCCGTCGATGAGGTTGCCAACAATGCCGGAAACCATCGCGCCTGGTTGGCTGCTAGCGGTAGGTTGCGAGAATGAGAGTTGCGGGTCGAAATCCATTTGGAAGAAATCTCCTTGAATATCTTTGTTTTCAACTGTAAAAGGGTAATGTGACTGAAAAATGACGTTTGGATTTAATTGCAAATTTTTTCGTCATTGCTGTTGGTGATGGAAAAAGCATCAAATTCGCCGTCGTCAAATTCTCCCGTTACGGTTACTTCGTCGCCGGCATCGATATAGCTGGCTGTGAAATCGCCGCAAACATCCCAACTATCGACGGTTAAAGCGCGATCGCTGGTTTGCAAACGAAAACCATCTTCCCAGACCCTTTCCACCGTTCCCGTATAAGTCCGATTAGCGGCATGAGCTGTGGCAAATGCACTTAAAACCAGAACACTACCTACAATAGCTGAAACAAAACGAAATCCTATCACGGAAAATCCTCCTATTTGTTGGTTTATCTATTTTGAAAATAAACAGAGAAAGGGACAAAAAAATGACAGAAACAATGTTTGGCAAAATTTCTGCTTCAATTGCTCGCTAAAGGCAGAGAAATATAGAATGTAGACCCTTCCCCCACCTGGCTGGTGACGCCAATATCTCCCCCATGAACTTGCACAATTTGCTGGGCAATTGCCAATCCCAAACCAAAACCACCGGATTTTTGCGAACGTTGGGAATCCGCGCGATAAAACCGTTCAAATAAGTGCGGCAGTGATGCGGCGGGAATGCCACAGCCAGTATCGGTAACGCGAACAATGGCTTGCCCGTCAGTGACAGCCAGGCGTATTTCTACTTTGCCTCCGGAAGGGGTATAGTGAAAGGCATTTTTTAATAAATTCGCGATCGCTTGTTGCAGCAAATCCCCATCCGCTGCCACCCATACCGCCTCCTCAGGCAATTGTGCAGTAAATTCCAAAGAGCGAGCTTTTGCTTGAGAGACCCAATCCTCAAGCAAGTTTTCAAGTACAGCTTTTAAATCAATCTGACGTATCTTTTCCGGTGCCAGCAATCCTTCATGCCGCGCCAAAAACAATAAATCCCCCACCAAATTGCTCATTTGTTTTGCGGTCGAGATAATTTTTCCCACCCGTTTTTGCAAGCTAGGCACTGGTTCGTCTAGGTCTTGTACATCCATCAAAGCCACCTGAGCGTTGCTTAATACCGTTGCTAAGGGCGTACGCAGTTCGTGGGAAGCATTGGCAGTAAAGCGATCGAGTTGTTCGCAAACCAGTTGCAAGCGCCGATTGCTCTCGCGCAAATTGGTTTCCCGGTTAGCAAGTTCTTGTTCTAATTGGAAAAATAAATATACAGCCAACAAAGCACCCGCCGTGCCCACAGCAGCAGAAACACACAAAACAATCCAAGTAATTCTACGGTACAAATCGCGATGTTTCTGGCGTTGGATGAGCAAGTCTTCCTCCGTCTGGGCAAAGCGTTCGATCGCCAAACGAGTGGCATCCATAGTGGCTTTGCCTTCTTCCAACCATTCGTACAAGGAAGCAGCGGGAACCAATACGTTGGGGTCTTCGTCGATCCTTTTGAGTTCTTTTTGTAGGGCTAATTTATGTTCGAGGATGGTTAAATTTTCGTTGACCAACTGGCGGAGAGTCTGGATTTTTTGGGTTTGTTGGGGGTTATCTTGTACTAAGTTTTCCAGGCGGTTTAAGGATATGGGGATAACAGCTTTTGCTCGTTCGTAGGGTTCCAAAAAGCGATCGCGCTGGGTCAAACCGTACCCGCGTACGCCAGTTTCCGCATCAATCAAAGCATTGAGCAGGCGTTTGGTTTCCAGACGAACGTTTAAAGTATGCTGCACCCAAGTTTCGTCTTCGATGAGACTGGCTTTCAACCAAGCAAAGGTAGAAACTGTTACGGAAAAACAAATCACCGGAATCGCTAAAATAACCGTTCCCCGAACGCGAATGGGTAACTTTTGCCAGCTTTGGTGGAAATAGGCAAACAGAAAGAGCATCTTGGCAAACCAGTTCAACAATTTTCTTTCATTTTATTCAGAGGGTGGTCTCAAACAATATCCCATCCCGTAAACCGTTTCGATCCAATCTTCCACTTGCAGTTCCCGCAAACGCTGGCGCAATCGTCGGATGCGAGTGGTGACCGCATTGCTTTCCGGTTCTTCCCCCCATTCCCACAAAGCTTGTTCGATTTGATTGTGGGTGAGAACTTGCCGGGGATGGCGCATCATATATTCCAAAAGTTGAAAGTCCCGACTTTTGAGTTTTAAGCTTTGCTGCTGGTATGCCACCTGCATGGTGTTGAGATGTAAGGATAAACCGCTCACGCACAATGTATCGCCGCGCCACAAGGGCGATCGCCTGCCCAAAGCTCTCACCCGGGCAAGCAACTCTTCCAGATCCACCGGTTTCACCAAATAATCATCCGCGCCGATATCCAAACCTTTGACCTTATCTGCCGTGGTATCTTTGGCTGTTAGGATAAGCACAGGTGCAGTTTTACCAGCTTTTCGATAATCCCGACAAAGAAAAATGCCATCTTCATCGGGAAGCATCCAATCGATAATAAGCATATCGTATTCTTTTTCTCCCAGCAACCACCGCGCCGTCGCCCCGTCTTCAACAGCATCGACAATATGCCCCGACCGGCTTAAAGCAGCGTGCAGGGGTTCGAGTTGTTCCGGATCGTCTTCAACAAGCAAAATCCGCATGGTGGGCTATCGATTGTGCGAGGTTGAACTATCTATGTTCTAGGTTACCCAGCGATCGTGACTAAAAAATGACAATTGCCAACAAGAGCCATGGTTCCCAGTTGGTTACAATTATAAAAAGCGCATGTAGAAGCCATAAAAACGAGGGTTTTCATGAAACTGCGATCGATCGAAACCACACCCAGTCCCAATTGTATGAAGCTCAATCTTGACGAGCAATTGGCATCCAAATCCATTACCCTCTCCCCAGGTGACGATACCAGCAACGTACCCGAACCCATTGGTCAGTTACTCGATATCGATGGCGTGCGATCGCTGTTTCTGATTCAAGATTTTATCACCCTAACGCGAGAAGGCAGTGCCGATTGGGAATCCATTCTGGCGGCTGCTGGTAACATACTTGGGGTGGCTGAAGGGTCGGAAGATGTTTTGAGTTCTTCGTCGAACCAGGAAACCTCCCAAGAAACACCATCCCAAGGGCAACCCAAGGAAAATTTGGGACAGGTAGAAGTTGCCATCCAGATATTTCGCGATATTCCCATACAAGTGCGGGCAAACGGCAGCGACGGCGAAGAAGCCAGGGCAGCGTTACCGGACCGGTTTTCGCAAGCCTTGCAACGGGCAGTTACCGAAACTGGGGCTGATTATGTCATGGAACGGTATTGGAAGCCGTATATGGTGGACTTTGGCGACCCGCAAGAAGTGGCGCAATCCACTGCCGATGAGGTTGCCAGCTTGATTGACGATGAAGAATTACGTCAAATCGAACAAAGAGCGATCGCGCCTGATGCAAACAACGCCCAAACCACAGCTAGCTTGCCCCAGTCAGCCTTATTGGAAGAACTGAAACATCCCAACTGGAAGCGGCGGCTGAAGGCACTGCAACAACTGGAAGCCAACGAAGAGACTTTTAGTGCGATCGCAGCAGCTTTAACCGACGAACGGTCCACCATCCGCCGTTGGTCAGCCGCCATTCTGGGTGCCAGCGAAAGTGCCGATGCCCTAGAACCCCTTGCACGCGCCGTTCTTTCCGACAAATCCCCGGTGGTGCGGCGTACGGCTGGCGATGCCCTCAGCGACCTCGCCAATCCCAAAGCCATTCCCACCATGTGTCAAGCCCTCCAGGATAGTTCCAAACTGGTACGCTGGCGGGCTGCCCGTTTCCTCAACGAAATCGGCGACGAAAGCGCCCTAGATACCCTACGTCAAACCGCCGAAACCGAACCAGAGTTTGACGTACGAGTAGAAATCAACGCCGCCATCGAACGTATTGAAGGTGGTGGCGACAAGCAAATGCCCATGTGGATGCGTCTGGCAGGTGTGGACAGCAGCGAGAGTCAGAGCTAAAACCAATATTATCAGAACATCGCGTAGGGGCAAGCCCGGTATGCTTGCCCAATTTCTCACTACGAACGTTCGTGGTTTCTATCGAACAGTCAACAGTTCCAGAATACGCTACCTCTAAAATCAAATTAGCTTCGCAAAGTAGGGTGGGCAATGCCCACCCTACAATCAAATCAGCTGATTCTCCGGGTTGGGCAGGAAACTTTTCAAAACTCAAAAAATAAAGAACATGAACAACTATAATATCTACCACAAAATAAGCCGTAGGGGCGATCGCGATCGACCCTACCAAACTACCCCTAAAATCAAATTAGCTTCGCAAAGTAGGGTGGGCAGGGCACACCCTACAATCTGGTGCGATCGCTATTTTTCATTAGCGATCGCTATCGGTTCGTTCGCAACTTACTGCGGAAACATTTGGTGACCTATCCCACCGTTCGCCTTTCCAATTCTCGAAAAGAATCTACCAAAAATGCGATTTTCCTTTGGTGCGATCGCGTTTTAAACATTACCAGCGCGATCGCAATCTTCGTTTCCGTCTATGTTTTTGCTAACTTTACATTTTTATTCAAACAGTTAAGCTTGCCAATTCCCTAAGAATATCCACCAACAGCAACACTTGAATTTGCCGCGATCGCTGTTTCTGGGGAGTAAGGGAGCAATGCCAGCTTATTCGTGGCACCATCGTTGGTTCTAACTTCAAATGGAGTTGTCCAAAAACTTCCAAAACCACCAAAATCGCGATCGAACGGAAAATTCCTCAACTGTAGAAAATCTCCAAATTCCTGTTCCTGTGATAAACTACGGGTAGATTTTTGTGTCGTTGCCCTTATTCATTTCATGTCTGAGTTCGGGAACTGGCTTGGCCTGCTTGAGAAAGCTTACCAACTTTTAAAAAAGCTGGAACAGGAATCCAAGTATCTCATTGCGTGGTTCATGGTTGTCGTGGCTTTTGCCGTGATTCTTCACGTTAAGCCAGAGATAATGGAGCAGTGGGAGAAAGAGATTTCCTACCTGGCACTAGGTTTGCTGGGGATATTTTCGTTCAATCTGCTTTGGGTAAAAATCCAGCGTCGGCGAAACAGGTCAAAGGTTCCCGGCGACCCGCGAGAGCGATTGATTGAAGCGGTACGAGTGCAAGTTGCCCAACGGCTGCAAGATTCGCTACAAACAGCCGACCCTATCCCTCTAACAATACCAGATCGACACCAGGCAGTGGGAAGACCGGAACCTGTAGAGGTACCGCAAGAAACTTCGCAAAATTCTCAAAATTGGATCCGAATGCCATGGAAATTGTTAACGTTTGGTCAGTCGCCATCGGAAGAAAACCTGGACCCGCAAAGCAAAATTATCGATATTTTCCAGCGAGAGGATATTAACGGTAAATTGCTGATTTTGGGCAATCCTGGTGCCGGTAAAACCACCACTCTGCTGGAACTGGCGCGGGATTTAATAACACAAGCAAATTCTACACAGCCGTTTATTCCAGTATTGCTGGAACTGACCAATTGGACGAATGACAGGCAATCGATTGAGGAATGGTTGGTTGCGGAATTGAAAGACCGTTACAAAGTGCCTCGCAAGCAAACGCAGGAGTGGTTGCAAAAACAGTTGTTGCTGCCGATGTTGGATGGGTTGGATGAGTTGGGTCTCGAACGGCAGCGAACTTGCATCCAGCGAATCAACCAGTTTGTGCAAAATAGCAGCTATCCCCATCTAGTGGTTTGCTGTCGTTCTGATGAATACGAACAGGGGGAGGCGAAACTGGCAGCATTGAACGGGGCAGTATGCTTGCAACCCTTGAACGACAGTCAGATTCAACAATACCTGCGTCAAGTAGGACGAACGTCTTTGTGGCGGGAAATCAAGCAGGATGAAACGTTGAAAGAGCTAGCCACAACGCCACTGCTGTTGTATTTTATTGCTGCTGCTTACCCGCAACAATCCCCCCATCTAACATCGGAGTCGGAATCGCCGCCGGAACGCCGTCAGGCATATTTACAGCAAATTTTCCAGACATACATCGACCGGCAGCTTCGGAAACCTTTGCAGAGTCAGTGGTATCGCCCGGGGAAAGAACCGAGTCCAGAGCAAACCAAGCGATGGCTGTCGTTTTTGGCGAAACGATTGCGAGAAGAGCAGAAAACGGAATTTTTGATAGAAAAAATGCAGCCCAGTTGGTTGGGAAATGGAGTAAAACGGCGCATTTATTCTAAATTTGTCGGGCTAATTTACGGGCTAATTTACGGGCTAATTGGAGGGCTAATTGGAGGGCTAATTTACGGGCTAATTTTCGGGCTAATTGGAGGGCTAATTGGAGGGCTAATTGGAGGGCTAATTTACGGGCTAATTTACCGGCTAATTTTCTAAGTTCAAAAATTGAACCTATAGAAACGTTAGGTTGGTCATCAACTAAAAAATTTAAAAATAATCTAATTTACGGGCTAATTTTCGGGCTAATTTACGGGCTAATTTACTGGCTAATTGGAGGGCTAATTTACTGGCTAATTGGAGGGCTAATTTACTGGCTAATTGGAGGGCTAATTTTCGGGCTAATTGGAGGGCTAATTTTCGGGCTAATTGGAGGGCTAATTTTCGGGCTAATTGAAGGGTAAGTTCAAAAATTGAACCTATAGAAACGTTAGGTTGGTCATCAACTAAAAAATTTAAAAATAATCTAATTTACGGGCTAATTTACGGGCTAATTTACGGGATAATTGGAGGGCTAATTTACGGGCTAATTTACTGGCTAATTGGAGGGCTAATTTTCGGGCTAATTTTCGGGCTAATTTTCGGGCTAATTGTCGGGCTAATTGTCGGGCTAAGCGGTCCCGATATGCAAATGCGCGATCGCCCCAATCAAGGGATTTGGAATTCCCTACAAAATTCCCTGGTTCTTAGCGGCCTTATCTTTCCTTTCAACGTGTTGTTATTTATCTTACTGCGATGGGCAACAGAACCAACTGTGGAGCCACTTGATGCTTTCATTCTTGCAATATCAATGGCATTTTTGTTCGGAGTTTTTAGTGGTGGCGGACTTGCAGGAATACAACACGTTATTCTACGCTTTCTGTTGCAGATAAATGGTGACATTCCCTGGAATTACGAGCGGTTTCTCGGTTATGCCAACGAACGCAAACTCGTCCAACAAATTGGCGGTCGCTATCGGTTCGTTCACGATTTGCTGCGAGAACATTTTGCCGGCGAGTCCCCGGTACGCCTCACCCACACAATTACCAGACATGCAGACCAAGTTCGTTCGATCGATCTCAGTCCGGATGGTCGTTGGCTGGTCAGTGGCAGTCGCGACAAAACGGCGAAGCTGTGGTCCTTTGCTACAGGAGAGTTGCAAAAAACGCTTGCAGACCATATTGATGAGGTCAACTGCGTTGCTTTTGCAGCAGATGGCACAACGTTTGCCACTAGTAGCAGCGATCGCACGGTCAAAGTTTACCAATTAAAAACCACTGCCAACGGTAAAGTAGGGCGAGTTTCTCTACAATTGACCTTGGAAGGACATTCCGACGAAGTGTGGTCGCTTGCTATCAGTCCCGACAACAGAACCCTCGCCAGTGGCAGCCGCGATGGAACGGTCAAAATCTGGAATTTGGCAAATGGGCGATTGGAACACACACTGATAGGACATTCCCAAGGAGTTTGGTCGCTGGCATTTCATCCCGACGGTCACATGCTTGCCAGTGGTAGCCGCGATCGCACGATTCGTTTGTGGAATTCAAATACAGGAAATTTACAACGCATATTGCCGAAAAATCCAGTACGGAGAGTTATTAGGCAACTACCATACCGTTTTTCATGGTTTTCTGGAAGGAGTTTCTCGCTTCACTTTTCGCCCGATGGGCAAACTCTCATCAGCAGCAGTGCTGACGAGGCAATTGAGTTTTGGGAGATTCCTACAGGAAAATGGCAGAAAACTGCTACCGTACATTCTAGATGTGCAGCTCCCATTGCCATTAACTGGGATAAAAAACTGCTTGTTGCTGTAGGAGGCAACGATCGCGTTCTTCTATACGATCTCCCGGCGATGAATTTTCTCGGTAGCTTCTACGAACCTCTTGATAACCTAAGCGAGAAAGCTCTGACACCAGATGGCAACTATTTTGTAAATGCGTGCAACGACGGAACCATCAAAGTTCGGCAACTGTTACCTGCTTTGTGGCAAGCTACCGAGTCTACCAATTCTGCCAAATTCCTCTGGCTCGATCGCTTTTTAAACGTTCTCATCACCATCTTGACGTTAATTTGCGTTATCGTTCACATTGTCCTGTATGTACTACGGTATTCTCTAATTTCATGACCAACCTGCCCAACCAACGCCCTTTGCCTAGCACAAAATAAGCCGTAGGGGCGATCGCGATCGGCCCTACCAAACTACCCCTAAAATCAAATTAGCTTCGCGAAGTAGGGTGTGCCCTGCCCACCCTACAATCTGGTGCGATCGCTTTTTAAACGTTCTCATCACTATCTTGACGTTAATTTGCGTTATCGTTTTTGCCTACCACAAAATAAGCCGTAGGGGCGATCGCGAACGACCCTACCAAACTACCTCTAAAATCAAATTAG
>NZ_LNDC01000187.1:0-15450 GCF_001870905.1 Geitlerinema sp. PCC 9228 | reverse complement strand
GTAGGGTGGGCATTGCCCACCCTACAATCTACAATCTGGTGCGATCGCTTTTTAAACGTTCTCATCACCATCTTGACGTTAATTTGCGTTATCGTTTTTGCCTACCACAAAATAAGCCGTAGGGGCGATCGCGATCGACCCTACCAAACTATGTTGTATCAAATCCGCTCTAAGTAGACCCGCTCTTTCATGAAGAGGGAACCCCCTATGGTCCCCCTTGTTAAGGGGGACGGTACAATAAATTTTGTGGTCTATGCGTGTCGGATTTGGTATTACTGCCGTTGTTCGCTACCCAAATAAGCCTTCAGCGCCTCGTAAACCAACTCACTCATCGGCTGACCGCGACGGCTGGCTTCCGCCTTCAACTGCGGGTAAATGTCATTGCGAATGTTGATGCGATGGCGGGTTTTCCTGCTACGAGAGCGACCGTTGCCATTGCTGCCTGCATCGACCGATTCCAAATTACTTCCATCGACCGAAGCCGAAGCGCCTGTGCTGAGCGAAGTCGAAGCATCCTCCGAACCCAACTCATAGGTTTCGCGAAACTGCTGAATGGCATCAAAACCGACCCGATGGCAGAAATCGCCGAAATTTTCACCGGGTTTCCTCTCCCGCTTGAAATAGGCAAAAATGGGTTCGAGGAACTGTTCCAACTCCTCATTCCGCATGCGATCGCAAATCGGTTCCGCCAAGCGGGTTTGGTCAAAGGAACCGCCCAGCCAAACTTGATAGGCACCCGGCATGCTACCGACAAATGCCAACTCCGCCATATACGGGCGAGAGCAACCGTTGGGGCAACCGGTCATCCGAATGGTAAACTGCTCGTCTTGCAAACCCATCCGGTTCAGCAAAGTCCGAATGCGCCCCAAAAATCCTGGCAACTGCCGTTCCGACTCGGTAATCGCCAAACCGCAAGTAGGCAACGCCGGGCAAGCCATGGAATACCGCACCAACGGATCGATTTCCTCGTGGCTTTGCACCCCGTGGCTGCTGAGGATGCTTTGGATTTCGTCGCGATATTCTGGCGCAATTTCGTACAGAATCACGTTGTGGTTGGGAGTTAGCCGCAGGGGAATTTGGAATTTCTCCACAATTTTACGCAGCGCCGTTTTCAACTGCAGCGAATCCGTATCCTGAATGCGCCCATTTTCAATGGAAACGCCTACAAACAGCTTGCCATCCCCCTGTTCGTGCCAACCTAGATAGTCTTCGTAACGAAACTCCGGTAGCGGCTTGAACGGTTCTAGGGATTTGCCGAAATATGCTTCTACCTTCTGGCGGAATTTCTCCACACCCCACTCGTACAATAAGTATTTCATGCGAGCGTTGCGCCGCTGGTAGCGTTCGCCGTAATCTCGCTGGGTTGCCACGATCGCTTTCATCAAATCGTAAACATCTTCTTTGGCAACGTAGCCCAGGGGATCGCCCATGCGCGCAAACGTGTCTTCCTTGTTGTGGGTGCGACCCATGCCGCCGCCGACGATGACGTTAAACCCTTGCAACTGCTGGTTTTCGTCCATAATGGTCACAAAACCCACATCCTGGGTGTAGATATCCACGGCGTTATCCCCAGGCACCGTCACCGCACACTTAAACTTGCGGGGCATGTATTGGGTGCCGTAAATGGGTTCTTCGCCGCTATGGAAAATGGTGCCGTTGCCGTCGCGTTCCCTAGCTGCTTTTACTTCCGGGGCAGCTTCTGAGGAAATGGCTTTTTCGCCATCCAGCCAAATTTCGTAGTATGCCCCCGTTTGCGGACTGAGCAAATCGGCAATATTGTTGGCATATTCCCAGGCATATTGGTATTCGGGGCGATTTTTATAGGGCGCTGGCGGTGCCATGACGTTGCGGTTCAAGTCGCCGCAGGCACCCAGGGTAGACCCCAAATTGCGCACAATATCGGAAATTACTGTTTTGAGATTCTTTTTTAAAATCCCATGTAGCTGAAATCCCTGACGGGTGGTGACCCGCAGCGTGTTGTTGGCGTATTGGCTAGACAAACGGTCTAAGGTCAAGTATAGTTGTGCCGGCATGATACCGCCGGGGCTGCGCGTACGCAGCATAAATTGATAATCTTTGCCTTGCCCTTTTTGGCGATTATCCCGGTTGTCTTGTTGGTAAGAACCGTGGAATTTGAGAATTTGTACGCCATCTTTGGAAAAATGGTCGCTGTCTTCTTGTAGTTCTGTGGCAACCGGTTCGCGCAAAAAGTTACTGTTGGCTTTGATGCCTTCTAATTTGGATTGTTTGGTTTGGGAATCTGGCGATGTTGTGGTGTTGGTCATAGTCAATTCGCGATCGCAGTTTTTTTGATAACGGCAATTCAGTTAGGAGCTATTCACCCTCTGACTTGCTAGTGCAGAGGAATGTGGCAAACGATTCCTACCACAAAAAGTAGGAAATATCACCTATTTTTCGGATTATCTCCGGTAATCCGCTCGGTTTTTGGTATTTAGATCCTATCATACCTTTTTACTGCGATCGGAAAAACCCCGAAATCTACTGAAGAATTAGCCATAAATAACTAAATAGAAATATATAAAAATAGCAATAAAAAAGGGATAAAGAAACTCAGTTCCTTATCCCTGCTATAGATAATAAATTTTGGTTAAACCGAAAACTTAACTGCTAGACCCCCCGTAGGGATACTGCATTTCGATGCCTATCTTGGTATTCCTGCCACCAACCACAAACATAGCTTCGCCGAAATTCGCCGGTCGCGTGCGCATTTGGGGATTGTTGGAAAAGCCAAATCCTTCTTTGGGGGCACCGATAAAATTGGTATCGATTTCAGAATCAGCATTTTCATCGTGGAATAATCCCAGGGCATAATTTCCCCAGGGCAAATCGGGGATTTCTATTTTTAAAGGGCGATCGCTAATCGAGGTACATTTGGTATAGTACGCATTTTCCCGGTCTTGGGGAAAGCCACGGCTGCTGTTAAACAGTGCCATGCAAACTTGCCCCTGTTGATTTTTCAATCCCTTAACTTCCACCGTCAAAGTGCTATTTTCCCTGGCAAATACCGACTGGGATAGAGGAAAAGACAGCAATACTGCTAGCGCCATCCCCAGCAGAAATTTTCCCACCAAGCCAGCACGATGGCTTCGTTGTTTAATTACCATAAAATCTCCAAAAGTCAACCAATTATTGCAATTCTTTACTTCATTCTAGTTTATTTCCGTACATTGTTTCTCGGCGTATTGAAAATCAAACGCAACCCAATAGGCTTGAGGGGCATCTGGTGAGGAGAAATTTTGCTCTTTCACATAGTTCACAGCCGCTCGATCGAGAATATCTGACTCAGAAGAATTCAACAACACCGGTCCTTCTAAAAATTCTCCCCCAGAACCGACCAAAACACCCACAACCGCTTTTCCTTGCAGTTGCGATTCGCAAGCCGCTGCCGGATAAAAATCTGTCACCGTCTTCGCTGATGTATCTTCGACTTGGGGATAATTGGAACGCAAGCTTTCCATCCAATCGAGATAAGCCTCTAGCGAATCCGCCATGGCTTCTCCCCGTTGGGCAGTCGATTGCGATCGCTGCTCGCCCAAACGTTCCTGACGCGCATCTTCCAACAACGCCTGCAACTGTTCCCGACGTTCCGGGGAAATATCTTCGGCATTAAGGTCTTCATTCAAAATGGAAGGAGTGGGGCTTTGGGAACTACCAGCGGATGCTGCTGGTGAAGGGGAAGATTCCGGCGTAGCTGGCGGCGGCGATGCCAGAGTATCCGGCGGCATTGGACCTGCGGCAATTTTATGGGCAGGAGAAGTAAAAACAGGCGATGGTGGCGGCGAAGACCCTTCCTGGGTTGCCTCTGGTGTAGGGGAAACCTCCGTTTCTCCGGATGTAGAAGTATCGGAAGTGGCAGAAGGTGCAGGCACTTGCGTTGGCTGGGGAACCGGTGTAGAGCGATTGTTGTTCCCGGTGGCATAATTAAACGTCTGCGGTGGCGTGTACTCGGTTTGCGGTAGCGGCGAGGTATCGGGAGAAGGCAAAGGCGGCAGGGGAGGAAACAAACGGGAAGAACCAGAGGTTTGCGGGGTAGGAGAGCTAGAAAAATCCGGCAAATTCGCGGAAAAATCCGGCAAACGCTGTTGTTGTTGCGGCGAAAGTTCCACCATGTCAACAGAAGGCGGTGGTTCTAGGCTCGCTTCTTCAGAATCGGCAAACTCCAAATTCGGCAAAATGGTAGCAAAAAACAATCCGTGCATCCCTACCGACAACACCACAGCCAGCCACGTGGATTGGCGGTTGGGTTTGGAAGGGATGACATAGCGAATTTGGCTATTGGATGGATTGTAGGAAGAAGCCTGGTTCATGGTGGGTTCTATTGTCAGTTAGGGAAAGGGTGGGAATGTGGGTGCGTGGGTGCGTGGGTGCGTGGGTGCGTGGGTGCGTGGGAGCCTGGGAGCTTGGGAGCCTGGGAGCTTGGGAGCCTGGGAGCTTGGGAGCCTGGGAGCTTGGGAGCCTGGGAGCCTGGGAGATATAATTGGTTGTTTTCTCCGATGCCCCGATGCTCCGACGCCCCGATGCTCCGACGCCCCGACGCCCCGACACTCTGATGCTTCTAAACCTGCAATTTCCCACGCGCCCAATCTAGAAAATACTCCGCTTGGTCGAACCAAAAAGATTGATTCCAGTAGACAAAACAGCTCGTTTCGCATAATAGCAGAGCTTGACGGGCGGCATGGCTTTGTTCGGGGGATAATTTATTTTCCGCCATGGCTTGGGCAAAATCCGCAGAAAGTTTGTCAATGGCGGCGCTGACCTGCTGCCTGCGATCGCCTTTTTCCCAGCTTTCGTGGCTGCCAATCCAGGAACCACCAGCTTCGCGCAATCGTACTTCTGTGGGTTCGTCGGTGGGATCGCCTTGGTAGCGATCGATATACTCGCTCACGGTTGCTAAAGTAACATCCGATAGAGACGCGGCTTGCCGTACCAAAGGCTCAAACGTGTTGGGGAAATATTCAAACATCATCACGTTGCCGTTTTCCCCGTCGGAAGTGGGTACCACCAACGGCGGTATTTCTACATCATCGGAGGCAAGTTTGCTAGCGCGATCGCGAATATCGCCAATACAACCATCGGCGTTTTGCCCGCTTTGCTGGCGAATCCCCATTTCCGTATCTCGCACAACGCACAAAATGCGATCGCGTTCCCCATTGGCTTCCACTACCAACCAATGCAGGCGATTTTCTACCTCTGCCGTATGCCACTCCGGCGGATACTGCAATGCCGAATGGGGCAAAATCAACCATTCATAACCGTATTGTTTCAACAGGCGAATCAACCGCAGTGCCGCTGGTGACTCGCCCATCATCCCCATTTCCGGCAGCCAGAATCCTCTTACCCGCGCTAGGGCTTTCTCGCCGAACAAATCCGCAAAAACCCGTCGCCACTGCTGAATTTGCGCTTCCCAATCCCGTTCGGGGGTGGTGGGAAAGTAACAGTGGCTGTACGCCGTACCAGCAAATTCAATAGCATCGGGATAGGTATCCAAAACCCGCCGCCACAGTTCGATAACATCGCCGATGGGTTCGCCGTTGACATGTAGGTTGGCAAAGGTGCCGTTTTGCGACAGATGTGCCAGTTCTTCTAGCAAAATCCCGGAATAATCTACCATCATGCGGGGAGAGTAGCCTTCGTTGCTGAGTTTTTCCGCATAGGCGGCGGGATTTTTATAGGCTTGGGCGAACCATTGTGCGTTCCAGGCTTCTTCGGAGTTGGGTTCGGCGTTGAGCATTTTTTCCAGATTTCCCCAGTAAGGTGGTTCTTTGTCTGGCGACCAAATGGGGGGTTGGTGCATGTGCAGCCAGGGAACGAAGATGCAGTTCATAAAAAATTTTTCCTCAAGAACGCCGAAATTGCGAAATTTAGCTGGAGATGGGAACGGGTTTGGTGAGGGCTTCGGTAATTTCCACCAAGCGATCGCGAAATTCTACCAATCGCTGTTCGATGGTTTCGTCTACAATTTTGCCACTTTCAAAGGCGTCGCCAGTGGCGTAAACGAACCTAGGAATTATCAAACAGCGAAAGTCTAGCATCAGGCTATTGGCAAAGGGCATTACCGACATGTAGCTACCTTTACCGCCGGCGGCACACAGGAAACCCACGATTTTTTGGTTCCAGGATTTGCCGGTGAGTTCCAGTAAGTTTTTGATATTGGCGTTAACGTCGTAGTTATAAATTGGGGTTGCCACTACGAGGGCGGATGCTTGGGCAATGGTGTTAGCGAGTTCTGCCACGTTGGGATGGGCGTAGGCGGAACTGCCGTCGCACATGGGCAGTTCGATTTTTCTCAAATCCAACCGTTGTACATCATGATTTTGCTCTTGTAGCAGTGCTTGCGATCGCTCGGCTAAAATTTGGCTGTTGCTTTCTGGGTTGAGGCTCGCACCGATAATCAGATAGCTCATGGTTTAGAATCTTTATCCAGGGATGGGAAACATTTGTTAATATTTGTTTCGATTGTAGCGGAATCCGTTCTACACCCCTATCAAAAACCTTCGCGATTTTTAGAAAACCCGATCGTGCTATGGACAATGAAAAACGACCCACTGTAATTCTGCCAGGCTATCTGGCTGCCGCGAGAGAATACTATCCCATGCAACAACACCTACAGGCGTTGGGATTTCCCACCCAGGTGGTACCCGTGCGCGTTCGCAATTGGTTTCCTACGGTAGGCGGGCGTTCTATGGTGCCCATTTTGCGCCTGTTAGATCGAACGGTGCAAGAAACTCTGGAACGGTACCAAACCGATAAAATTAATTTGGTGGGACACTCGGCGGGTGGTTGGATTGCCCGTATTTATATGGGAAGCAAGCCCTATACCATTCATGGGGATGTTGACGAAAATGCCAATTTATGGTATGCATATCCTCAAGTATCTACCTTGGTTTGTTTGGGAACGCCCCATACCAGCTACGAGCGCTGGACGCGCAAAAATCTAGATTTTGTCAATAACAACTATCCTGGTGCTTTTTATGCGCCCGATGTACGCTACGTATGCGTGGCAGGGAAGGCCATTTACGGCAAACGTCGTCCGGGGCAATGGTTGGCGTTCAACAGCTACAAAATCACCTGCAACCAAGGCAACACCTGGGGAGACGGCATCACCCCCATTAGCGCCGCCCATTTGCAAGGGGCGGAGAATTTGATTTTAGAACCAGTGCATCATTCGCCCAAATCCGGTACTTGGTACGGTTCGCCGGAGATTGTTAAAACCTGGGCGGCGTATTTGCAATAGCGGGTTCAGGAAATGGGGGCTTGCTTGTGATGGGAATTTTTGGAAGTGACTGGTGGTTGCCCTCCAGAGGAATTGGTGGTGGTTTGTTCTTTGGATTGGCGCTTTTTCCGCTTTTTATCGGTGGTGACTGGGGCATCGAGGGCGGATTCGGGAATGTCGATTTCTTCCACTTCCTGTAGTTTTTCCACCGTCAAATGGGATTGATTGCCACCAGAGAGGCGTTTGAGCAGTTTGGGTTTGGGAGCGTGGAATAGGTAAATAATGCGATCGCCCGGTTGCCAGGATTCGTTCGCAATGACCACCTGCAAAACCCCCTGACGTTCGATGAGCAAAGGCATCATAGCGCCCGCGTGAATCAAAGCCTGTAAATGGGCGACCTGAAAAGCAAATCCCCGTTCTTTGAGGGAGGTTTCCCCCAACTTCACCTCCCCATCGGTGAGGTACTGGTTCCAAGTTTTCAGGGGCAAATCGGGAATGAGTGCCTGGCGAATTTTGGTTTTGTTGGCAGGAATTCTCGCTTGTGGGTCGCGGGGGAACACCGCCAAAACTCTGGGGGGATTGAACTCTTCAATGGCACGCTGCGCCAGCACCAAATTCACCTCACCATTTTTGGTCATCGCCAGGAAAGTGCCCAAATCCTCCAATCCCGCTTCTTCGAGCACTTCCGTATCCATGGCACTGTTGAGAAACACCCGGAAATCTTCTTGTTCCGCTTCTTTAGCAGCCTCCGGGTTGGTATCGATGAGAACCACAGATTCATTGCGTTCTTTAAACAGACGGGCAATCAAACGGCTAAGGGGATTGGAACCAACGATGAGGGCACCTTTAGCTTTGGTGGCAGTAATTTGCAAAAAATTCGCCAGGGCACCGGCACTCAAGCCTTGAGTTAAGACCGTCATGATAATGGTGAGAAAGACCAAAGCTTTAATGGAATCCCCACCGTTAATGCCCCGTTCCGTCAGCAAGATGGCAAACAGAGAAGATACCGAAGCCGAAACAATACCGCGGGGACCCACCCAAGCCACAAAGAGCTTCTGTCGCCAGTTGAGGGGGCTTTTCCAGGTGCAAATAGCCACATTAAGGGGGCGCACCACAAACATCAACACCAAAACCGTGGCGACACCACCCCATCCCAACACCACCAAACTAGCCAGAGACAGGTCCGCCGCCAACAAAATGAACAGCACCGACACTGCCAGAATGGTTAGCTGGGATTTAAACCGCCGCAACAGGCGTTCTTCCGGCAAGCCATAGGCACGCAAGACCATGCCAGCGACCACAGTAGCCATCAACCCCGACTCGCTGAGGATTTCCTGCCCCAGACCAAACAGCGCCCACAAGCCCGCCAAAACCACGAGATTTTTCAGGTCTTCCGACAGAAAACTCGCCCGCCGCAGGAAAACGCCCAAAAAAGCGCCACCAGCAGCCCCAATTCCAGCGCCAATGAACAAGCGAATTAGCAGACCAGTGAGAACTCGTAGGGGGTCGGCATCGCCGTTGAGGACCAAATCCAAGACCAAAACGGCTAAAATTGCACCTACTGGGTCGATGAGTACCCCTTCTCCTTCCAAAAGGGTAGCTACTTGGCGGTCTACCGGTACGTGTTTGAGGAGAGGACCAATCACCGTGGGTCCGGTCACCACCACCAACGAGGCATAGAGAAAGGCAATTGGCCAGGGAAATTCGCCTAAATAGTGCGCTGCCAGGCCACCGCCTACGAGGGTGATGAGGGTACCGACAGTCACCAAGTTGCGCAAGCTGCCCGATACTCTTCCTAGTTCTCTCAGGTTGAGATTGAGCCCCCCTTCAAAGAGAATAATGGCCACGGAAAGGGATACAATCACTTCCAGACCGTCACCAAGCAGCTGCGGGCGCAACCAACCGAGACAATCCGGTCCCAAAATGATGCCAAACAGCAACAAAAGAACAATGCCAGGAACGCGGAAGCGGTCAGCCAGAACTTGAGCACTGATGCCTGCGACGACGGTCACAATCATCAACAGGGTAACGTCAAAGGGCGCTTCCATAGGCAAAAAGGTTTCTGGCTATCCAATCTAGGAGCATTTGTGACGGTTCTAACACAGGTCTAGGTATGTCAACCCAGCGGGCTACGGGCGGAGATCCAAGACTTTCCCCCCCGCGATCGCTGGCGAAGCTTCCCTTGGGCAGCGATAGGACCGAACTTCCAAGGTACCCAAATTTCCCAGCTTGGGAAAAGGAAAATGAATTTAAATTTTTTAAGGTCTTTTGACGATTGTATCGGTTTTTCCTATTTTAAGCAGGGAAACCGCACCGTAGCTGGTGGGACCACCAACGGCGATCGCCAACCCCCCTTCCCCACCAGCCGTATTTGGAAGCACTTCGGGACCAACTTTTATTCCGCAAAGGAACGATCGACGCTGGAGTTAAAAATCGGTTCCACCCGAATGGCCGCCACCCGCGATGGACGGACAACCATGTATTCTCCTTGAATGGTCTTCAAGGGAACGTTAATAAAATCATCTGATTGGGATTTGGGCATGAGTTCGCTACTGTACCATTTTTGAAAATCCTGAATGTTGGAAAAGCGAACTTCTTCCCGATGACCGGTATCTAGGAATAAATGAATTGCGTATTCGTCAGGCGTTCTCGGCATATTCCCCTCTTGCGATTCTTTTTATGAACTCTTTGAAACCTTTCAAATCCCATTCATACCTTTTTCGGCTAGCGATCGCAACTGCTAGGGGAAGCTGGTTTTGGCCCCTCCTCGCGATCGCATTTTTGGTCAAACTTCCCCCCAGCTACAGCCAATCCCCCCCAGAAAGCGAATCTTCCCCTGCCATCAGCTCACCGGGTTGGCACGAAGGCACCAAAGAACCCCAACGACCGCAGCAACTTGCCCCGATTATTTCCCCAGAAAAACTCCCCAACCGCCGACCTCCCACCTTTGGACCCGGCATTTCCCCAGCTTTTGAAGAATATCGCCTCGGTGCCGGCGACCAAATTTTTATTCAAGTACGGCGATTTCCCGAACTGTCCATCACCACCGCCGTCAATCCCCAAGGCAAAATTGTCATGCCCCTGCTGGGTGCCCTTCGCGTGGAACGACTCACCACCGAAACCGTCCAACAAGAAATTACCCAACGCCTGCAAGAATTTATCGTCAACCCCGAAGTGAGTGTAGAAGTCTTGGCGCGACGCCCGGTGGAAGTCACCGTAACCGGAGAAGTGACCCAACCGGGGTTCTATCCCCTCTCCACTCCCAACCTAGCTGCAGCCATTCGCGCTGCCGGTGGTGCCACCAGCGAAGCCAACTTAGAACGGGTCATCGTCCAACGCCGCCTCCCAGATGGCAGAATCATCGAAGAAGAAGTGGATTTATTAACCCCGCTCAAAAACGGCAATCCCTTTCCCAAACTGCGCCTGGAAGACGAAGACACCATCGTACTGCCGGAAATTCCCTCCGACCGTCGGCAGGACTACGACTACCAATTTGCCGCCAATACCTTTCTCTCTGCGCCCCAACAACCCATTGAAGTAACCGTCATCGGCGAAGTGGCCCAACCAGGATTTTACAATCTAGAACCCAATCCCCGGGCTTTGGTCAATGCTATTCTCAACGCTGGCGGTGTCACCACTGAAGCCAATCTCAAGCAAGTCCGCGTCCGCCGGCAGCAAGAAGACGGTTCCGTCGCCGAGTTTACTGTCAATTTGTTCACGCCCTTGGTTGAAGGCAACGATTTGCCCGAAGTCCGCCTCATTAGTGGCGATTCCATTGTCGTTCCCGAACTGGAACCCGGAGAAGAGCAAAACTACAATCAAACCCTAGTCGCCGAATCCAATCTCGCCAAACCGCAAATTCAAGTGCGCGTTCTCAGCCGTCCTGCCGGCGCTGCTGGCGTCCAAACCCTACCCAGCGGCAGTACCTTTGCCAACTTGCTCAACAACGTACCGTTGCAAACCGCCGATTTGGACGATATTGCCCTCATTCGCTTCGATCGAGAAACCCAACAAGCCGTACAGCGCTCTATTGACGGCGAAAAAGCTTTGCGCGGCCATCCAGAACACGATATTTTGCTGCGGGAAAACGATGTGGTAATTATCGGTCGCAACTTCATTAGCAAACTAACCAACTTTCTCAATACTTTCACCCAACCTTTCCGGGATGTCTTAGGCTTTTTACTGTTTTTCGATTCTTTACGGGAAAGCACAGAAAACTTGTTCGGACCTACCAGGGGGATAGACAATAATGATAACTAAACGATTTCATAAAGATTTTTCCCAAGATTGTTTCCATGGCCCGCTGTAGGTTGCAAAATGGAAAGTAGGCATGTAGAAAATTAACGGCTTTCTCTTCTCCCTTTCCCCCTCGCTCCCTTTTTCACCTCGTTCTCCTATTCACCTCAACAATCCTATGGCTCCTTCCATCGTAAAGCGCTATTTCATTGCCCTTGGCAAATACAAATGGGTAGGCACCATTATTTTTATTTTGGTGGCTTCCGGTTCGGGTCTGATGGCTTTTTTACAAGACCCACCTTCCAAAAGCTACGTAGCCCGCGGTGTGCTGACGCAAAATAGCAGTCCGGCAACGGTGTCTGCTACCGGAGAACAAATTTTACAACGCGGCAAACAGCTAAGCCAGGAAGTGCTGCTGGAAGATAATGTCATTGTGGCAGTAGCCAATCAAGTGAACTTACCTGCCCAGCAAGTTTACAACCGCACCAATTTGGATTTACCTGGAGAAGATAGCGAGCAAGCGGTAAGAGTGAGTTTTCGCGATCGCGAGCGGGACAGAGCCGAAACAGCGGTCAGAGCATTGATGGAAGCGATGGTGGAGCAAAGTCGCTTGCTGAACGTAAGTCGCTTGAAAAGCATTATTGAATCGTTAGAAGAACGCTTGCCTGAGGTGCGTTCGGAATTGGAAGACGCCCAGGCAGCCTTGGAGAGGTTCGAGCGGGTGAAGGGCGCTGCCATTATTTCGGCCAAAGAAGGAAGCTACGTCCAGGCAATTACCTCCAGCGAACAGCAACAGCGGCAAATATCGCTACAGCTAGAAGGGGTCAACCAGCAAATCCAGAGTTTGTCCCAACGTTTGGGCATGACGCCCGACCAGGCTTATGTGGCGCAAGCGCTCAGTGCTGACTCAATTGTAGCCAACCTGCGATCGCGCCTGTCGCAAGTAGAAACGCAAATGAGCATTCTCAGGGAAAGGTTGCAACCCCAACACCCACAAATGGTGGAACTGGAAAAACAAAAACAAGCTTTAGAAAATTTACTCCAGCAACGGGCGCGAGAAGTCATTGGTGGCAGCGAACTTACAGCCCCTTTGGGTGCTGATTTACCCGTACGCCAAGCCAGCAGCCTCGATCCGGCACGCCAACAAATGGCCAATGCTCTGGTAAGCCTGCAAACCCAACGGGATACCCTGCAGCGGCAATTGGAAGCTGCCAGAAAAACGGAACAACGCCTGCGGCAAGAGTACGCCGACATTCCCAACTTGCAGTTGGAACGGGAACGTCTGGCGAACAAGGTAGCGGTGAAAAAGCAGCTGTACAACAAAATCCAGTCTTCGTTACTCGATGCCCGGGCAGCGGAGGCAGAAACCATCAGCAATTTACGAATTGCTTCCGATGAGGTGCGGGTAGACACCAAAGTGGAATCCCAAACCAGCCCCTTAATCTTGGTGGGGGGCGGTAGCTTTTTGGGCTTGCTTCTCGGAGGCGGCATTATTTTCTTGCTCTCTGCCTTGGAAGGGAAATTCTACACCATGGAAGAAATCCGCGGTGCGTTCACCGGTCGCGATATTCCAGTTTTGGGGATTTTGCCCCAAGTCCCTCGATGGGAAGATGGCGAGGAGATGCCCATCTTTTTGGACCCCTATTCCCCTTATTTGCAGTATTGGGAACAGTTGCGCAGTAATTTGATCCTCAAAAGCCAAAAACCGCCGCGCGCCATTACCATTTCCAGTTTGTCGTCGGGAGAAGGAAAAACCTTTACCGCTTACAATCTGGCGATCGCGTCGGCAAGGGCAGGTTGGCGTACGTTACTATTGGAATTGGACCTGCGATCGTCTTCGGCAACCGAAGCACTGCACGTACGCTCCGACGCCAGCAGTGCCATCGAACCATTACGTTACTACGACCACCTCAACCGCTGCATGCAACTGGTGCCCAGCGTCGAAAACCTCTACGTAGTTCCCAGCCCCGGTCTTCAACGCCAGCCGGCTACAGTGCTGGAATCCAGTGAGTTGCAAAACATCCTCCAAGAAGTAAAAAACCGCTTCGATTTTGTTATTGTGGATACGCCGTCGCTGAGTAGCTGCAACGACGCCTGGCTGGTGAACCCCTATACCGATGGCATGCTCTTGGTAACGCGCCCGCAACATACCAAACCGGGACTGGTATCGGAGTTCATCGATCCGCTAACGGAGGTGGAAGAAGACGAGGAAATGCCCATCCTCGGGGTTGCTATCAATGGCGTCGAAATATCGGTGCCGGCTAGCAGCTACGACGACGAACTCGAAGGCACCTCCACAGAGCGTACGGCGGCTTCAGAAACCGCTCTATCTTCCCAGTATTCCCAACAAGCGCAAGTTTCCAATTCTTCGCATCGATAGGGGCTACGAGCGAGCGTTGCGTGGCTATCTTTCATCGCGAAACAAGCCCAACAAAGGTGCTAGAAGAATGCCAAACACAAATCCCCCAGCGTGTGCCCAATAGGCAACCCCCCCTGTTTGTTCGCCGCCACCAAGGTTCAACCCTGCCAGCCCGAGAAAAGCTTGTTGGAGAAACCAAAATCCCAGATAGACCACAGCAGGTAAGTAAATCGTCGTGATAAAAAAGCCCAAAAAGACTAGAGTCAGGACTTTGGCACCAGGAAAGCGAATAATGTAGGCACCCATGACCCCTGCGATCGCACCCGAAGCTCCCAACAAAGGAACGGCGGAGTCTTGGGAAATAAGCCACTGACTCAATCCAGCTAAAATACCACACAAAATATAAAAAATCGCAAAGCGCGTATGTCCCAAACGGTCTTCGATATTGTTACCAAAAATCCATAAAAATAACATATTCCCACCCAGGTGGAGAAAACCTCCATGCAGGAATTGGGAAGAAACCAATGTTACCCATTCGGGCACCATAGCTGGCACCGATGGTTCTCCGCGAAAGCTAGCGGTTAGCTGGGCAGGCACAATCGCCCAGGTGGCAAAAAATTCTCTGAGCTCTGGTTGGCTCAAGCCAAGTTGGTGTCCGAATATAAATACATTCAGACCAATGAGTACATAAACAACGAAAGAAGTTCGATTGGTGGGATTGTCATCTCCTATGGGCAGCACCGGTGTTTTTCCTCTGCGTACAAACCTAACCTAATCCTACTGTAGCGCACTTGTTTTTCGATGCCCTAGGAGTTTGGGAAAGGGGAAAGATAGGGAAATGGCGAGAGATAGACCAGCAACTCTCCCACCATGTTCCCCAGACTTCTCCCTACAAAACTTGCTATCAGGTGAGCTACTGGGTGTAGAAATCTTATAGGGAGAAGCAACAACATGCTATGTTGACCGTTTGTTGTTTGGAAAAATTAAGACTCGGACACGATAACCTGACCAACCATACCGGCACCGCGGTGGGGTTGGCAGTAGAATCCGTATTTGCCAGCAGGCGCATCCTCGGGGAAAGTCACCTCAAAGCTATCGCCGGCGGCATACATCAGCCCTTTGTGAGATAGCTGGTCGGCTAGTTCCGGTGCTGGCATATCCGCTGGATCGAAGATAACGTTGTGGGGAGGAATTTTGTTATTGATAAATTTAATCGTATCTCCAGGTTGGATGTCGATTTCGCTGGGTACGTAAACCAAAGAAAAGCTATCGGAACCCATCTTGACTGTGTGGGTTTCGGCAGCTGCTGGAGAAACAAAACCCAACCAACTGCCGACGGCTAGCAGCATGGCTGTTAGAAAAATCCCGAAACGCTGCCTCATGGTGGTCATTACGTTCATGGTTGGCTTCGTGATGGTAAAACGGCAAAGGAAATAAGAGAAAAATGGGTTCGTTCCCGCACTGTAAAATCGGAAACCGAACACTTTATCATTTTACATAAGTTTGACAAACTGTAAACATTTCGATTCGCCGCACGAAAAATCAAGTAAAACTTTCGGTAGCTTGGAATCCCCGTCGCTTTAGCGCGGGGAGGAAAAGCGCCTCGTGGGGCTTTAGCCCC
>NZ_LNDC01000186.1 GCF_001870905.1 Geitlerinema sp. PCC 9228 | reverse complement strand
ACGGAGTCTGCTACGAGACCAAGGCTGGACTAACCGAACGCAATCAACACGAATGTCGATTTTTGTCCAGTGATTAGGTTAGTCTTTACCTAGCCTGGCATTTCGCTAACTTGGGGAACTGGTTGACCCAAGACTTCCTGGTGCCAAGTGTCTAGATCCTTCAAAGAGCGATCGCGATAGGCAGCATAGCGTTCCCGCTTGTTGCGAATCTTCTTGGGAAACTGGGGCAAAATCCCAAAATTAGGTGGCATAGGTTGGAAATACTTCGGCTGCGCGGAACTAATAAAGTCAAACAGCGCCCCCATCATGGTAGTTTCCGGCAAACTCACTGCATCCAACCCTTGGTACAACCGCGCCGCATTGGTTCCTGCCAGCCAGCCGCCAGCAGCAGCACAGGCATAGCCTTCCGTACCAATTAACTGACCCGCCGCCAGCAACGTGGAACGCTGGCGAAACTGGAGAGTGGGATATAACAGTTGCGGGGAGTTAATAAACGTATTGCGGTGCATGACCCCCAAACGCACAAATTCGGCGTTTTCCAACCCGGGAATCATACGGAAAATGCGTTTTTGTTCTTTCATGCGCAAGTTGGTTTGGAAACCGACCATGTTCCACAGCTGACCGGCTTTGTCTTCCTGGCGCAACTGAACTACAGCATAGGGACGTTCCCCAGTACGCGGATCGGTCAATCCCACGGGTTTCAAAGGTCCGTAGCGCATGGTATCCTCGCCACGGCGGGCCATTTCTTCGATGGGCAGGCAGCCTTCAAAGAATTGGGCATGTTCCCGTTCAAAATCCTTGAGTTCTACCTGTTCCCCTTCGCAAAGGGCTTGCCAGAATTGCAGGTATTCTTCCCGATTCATGGGACAATTGAGGTAGGCTGCCTCGCCTTTGTCGTAGCGGGAAGCCAAAAACGCCACATCCCGATTCACGGATTCTCCCACGACAATGGGACTGGCGGCGTCAAAAAAGCTCATGTAGTCCATGCCGGTAAATTCTTGCAAATCCTGGGCTAGGCTGTCTGAGGTTAAAGGACCGGTGGCTATAACGGTAATTTCATTTTCTGGTGGTAGGCGCAATACTTCTTCGATGCGTCTTTCCACCAGGGGATGGTTTTCTAAGGCTTGGGTGAGTTCCTGGCTGAAAACACCACGGTCTACTGCCAAAGCACCACCGGCGGGAACTTGGTGTTCGTCGGCTTTGCCGATGACGATGGAACCGTTGCGGCGCAATTCTTCGTGTAGCAGACCGGCGGCGCGATCGCTGGATTTGGCACCAAAGGAGTTGCTGCACACCAGTTCTGCCGCTTCGCCGGTATGGTGGGCTGGTGTTTTCCGCACTGGACGCATTTCGTGCAAAATGACGGGAACGCCGGCTTGGGCAATTTGCCAAGTGGCTTCTGTTCCTGCCAATCCCGCACCGATGACATGAATGCTCATAAATTCCTGTTTTTCCATAAGGACAAACGAGGGCTGTCCGGACAACAATTGCATAGTATTTTCTATTGTATGGAATAGATTCCATTTTCTGGAAGACCTATAGATTCAACCACTGCATGACCAACTCCGGCGGCGGTAGCAACATGAAGACTAAAACCAGGGGCGGGATAAAGCCGATGAGATCGCGGGTGCTGTCGATTTCACTGACGTCGTTGCGGGCTGGGTTGTCCTGTAGGGGAATTAAAAATAAGAATATGGCAAATAAAAGAAAGGCACTATCCAGCAGCGCTCGAATCAGCATTAAGAAACGGACAATTTGCGCGATCGCCATGGCTTTGCGCTGCCCGTACATGGCGTGGAAGAGACGCCCACCGTCGAGCTGTCCCACGGGCATGAGTTTTAAAATGGTGAGCAATAAGCCTAAATATCCCGCGATCGCAACTGGATGCATTTGAATGGCCGTATTTTCGGTTAGTTCGCTCCCCAAAGCGAGCTTACTTAACAAGACAAATAAAAAGGAAAAACGCGGGTCGAGGCTGTTTAAGTTAAACATCCCCGATGCTTCGCCCATCTCCACCACCGTACTGCGAGCCAATCCCCACAGCAAAACTGGTAGGGTGGCGGCCATCCCTGCCAAAAAGCCGGCAATGCTAATATCGAATAAAGACTTGCGATGGGGGACCAGTTGGCGCAGTTGAATAAAAGCCCCTAGGGTTCCTAAAAAGCCAGGCAAAGGAATAAAATAGGGAAGCGTTGTGGAAACTTGCCAAAATCGGGCACTAAAGTAATGTCCTACTTCGTACATGCCCAAGATAAAAATCAAAGACAACGCATAAGGCAATCCCAGATTCCAGTTTCTGGGGTCTTGCATAGCTTCACTGCTTACTTCTTGCCCGGCAAACTCCAGGGCAAAGCTGGTTCCCATCACTGTGGTGGTGAACAGAGTAATCAAAAGTAGGGAAAGGGCTAAAATGGGACGGTGCCCCTTTTTGCTGTCGGCGAGGGGATGCGATCGCTGTCTTTGGTTGTAGGGATTGGGGAAGAGGACAAATAGGGGTTTGCCCTGGCTGCCTTCTTGGAAAACCACCAAAAAGCGATCGCCAAATGCCTGTTCGATGCGATCGCGGACGGTTTGGTAAGCGGTTTCGGGATTGCTGCGTAACTGCCCGCGACATAAAATAACTTGAGGCAAATATTCCAAATCTTTTAACACGTAATCCGTCCAGGGAAAACAGTCCCGCAGGCGTTTTTCCTCTTCCGCCTCCAAAGACTGGGGTTTGAACCGCGCCACCCCCAGGGGCAAGCCTTGGGCGTTGGTAGCGTTTTCCTGGGTAGATGGGTTGGTTCTCGATGAGTCCGATGGTTCAGAAGGGTGGTTTTGCCCGTGGTTGGTATTGGTTCGTCCCCACTGAATCAAAAATACATATAAAATCGGACAAACAATCAACGGGAGCAAAATGAAAATGACAGGAATGCTATCCGCATCGCCGTGGAACAACCACCAGGCGGTCCAGATGATGGCAGGAGTCATAATTACCAACCACAACAACCAAATCGGGGTGGTGGTTAATCCCGCTACGTTCCGTTTGAGTAGAAAATAGGTAATCGCACCTAAAAGAATCAGTAGAATTAAAGTCATGTTATGCCCAAGCAACCACGAGCCATTTTTGACGGTGTTTATGCCTTTCCCCCCAATCGCGATACGTTGGGAGGAACTGCTTATTTTATTGTAGGCGCTGTCCCCACGAACGCTACCAGCGGCAACCTTCTCATTGACGCCCCTCCCTGGAATGCTGAAACCACGGCGTTTGTTCGCGATCTGGGAGGCTGCGACTGGCTGTTTTTGACCAACCGCGATGCCATGGGGGCTGCCGAAAAAATTACCCGCGCCACCGGCTGTACGGTGGTCGTCCAAGAACAGGAAGCCTACTTGCTACCGGATGTGGAAGTGATGCCTTTTCACTACGAATTTTCCTTGGCGGAGGGGCTAACGGCTATCTGGACCCCTGGCTATTCTCCCGGGTCTTCTTGTTTATATTACAGCGCCTATGGGGGGATTTTGTTTTCCGGACGCCATTTGGTCCCCGATCGGGAAACCAATCCCGTTCCCTTGCGCAGCGCCAAAACTTTCCACTGGCGGTTTCAACTGCGCAGTATTGAAAAACTCCGCGATCGCTTTACGGTGGAAACCCTGCGCTATATTTGTCCTGGTGCTAGTACGGGATTTTTGCGCGGCAAGGCAGCTATTGACAATGCCTACGAACGTTTGGCGCAGCTGGATTTGTCCCAGTACCAACCAATCTCGCCTTTGCTTTAGGGACTTTAGGAAAATTTAAGGTTAAAAAAAGTTACCCAAAGCGATCGCTTCCCGCCAATCTGCTAGCAATAGGGTGTCCTACATTACGAGACAACACCAGCCATATGTCTAAAATTACCTATCCCAATGCCCCCGACGTCAGCCCAGACGACTATTTGGTGTTGGGGGTCGCTAGCTATTTCGCCCAACAAGGAGACCAAACCTTGGAGGTCAAAACCCTCGAACCTATCCCTTCTGGTTATGTGGAGGCGTTGGTGGCAGGGGCGGAAACGGCGTACCAATACATTTGGGCAGCCACGTTGAAAGAGGTTTTGCTGGGAGAAATGCCGCAAATGCCTGCCCATTTGGATGGGGAAGTTCAATTTGGTTACGATTTTACTGCACGGGCGATCGCGGCGGTTCGTACCTACAAATCGCGTCCCGAAGCCAAGTTGCACCTGCCTCCAGGGCAATCATGGTCTAAGTTGAACCACGGCTACCAACCAACAACGCATGAATGAAGTACCGATGGCATTGCCAAAACCACTGGCAAAACTGGGAATCCCTTTGCTATCAGCAGGAAACGGACGCAGAAAAATAAAGAATTGTTACAGCATCCCCGATTTCCTGTTTAAACGTGCCCTGACAATATCTGAACGATTGTTCAATAAGAACGCGATCGCGATAGAATAAAACCAGATTGACTTGGTTGGTAAGAGATAGGCTAGGTGTACAGGCTTAGCCTATCTTTTTTTATAGAGTCGGCACGGGAAGGCTAAAACTGTTCTGACAACCTTATACCTTGCCCGCCCCTACCAAGGATAAGCTAGTTGGCGGCACCAATGCATGTAACTGATTTTCTGACACATTTGGGCTTGTAAATATCGCAATTCGTTCAGTGTTTTTTTTTACTAAGTAAGGAGGAGATCGACAATCAAAAAAAAACTATAAAATTGGATGCGGATTCCATGGGGATTTTTGGTTATCAATCGGTCCAAGTTTAGATGCATTTTTAAAAATTTCTATAATCAATCAATTTGCCATCTTTGCCATCTTTGCCATCTTTGCCGGTAAATTCCTCCAATTTCTTACATTCGTTATTTCTTCGGTTGATAAGTTGGTTGTTAAATGAAATTCTGTCTTCGTTCTACGAGATCCTTGTCAGTTACTAATAAGAAATGGCAATTCTCTAGAATTTCTAAGATTAATTTATTGTCTGTTCTTAAAATAAAATACCGATCTTCTTTTCGCTGTAATTGACGAATTCTTTCTTTAGATGCAAAACCTCGAACCATCGCACCGACGCTTTTTTAGGCGTTTGGTTAATCGTGGCTTGTCTATACTTATCATCATATCCTTGTCTAAAATGAATTTCAATTTTTTCTACTCCGGCAAAAAGTTTCACTTGATGGTACCCTTGACACCACATTCGTTTGGTTGTTGTTAATGCGATCGCGGTAGAGTCTAAAGGAAATAAACTCTGACTTTTTTGCCCCTTTTCGTTTTTTTAAGGACTGAATTCGTTCCTGTAAAAGCTTCTCAAAGAAAGATTGATGGGTCACAGACGTAGGGGCACTTCGCGAAGCATCCCTACTCGCTTTAGAGAAAGTTTTCAGCCCAAAAAAGTAAATTTATCATACTTGCCAAACTCCGATCTCAAACTTAGCCTAGCCAACCAGATACAAAAAATGATTGTCTAGAACTGGGTAATCGTTTTTCGGTAGAGGGTTCAGGACTTCCTCGAGCGTTTCGGGAAAGCGTGAGTAGGGGCGCAACGCGTGAGCGCCCCTACCAGGGCAATTGAGAAATTCCAGACAATCGTTTTTTTTCAGAAATGGTATTAATCGTCATTTGACTTCTTTATTCTACCCAGCTTATAAAAAGCTTTGAATTTTCTAGGGATATTCTTAACATTCAGATTTTCCGTTTTTGGTGTCATTATTTTTGCTTGAAATAGACAAAAACAAATAAAAGTGCAATAAAAAAAGAAAAATCAGGAATTTGTTCCCGTTCTCACTGCACGTCTCAATAATCGTATTACTCAACTCTGCCAACAGTATGGGGTTCAATTCATCGAGACTGAGACATCCTATACATCCAAAGCTTCTTTTCTAGAGGGTGACTTCCTGCCGTCCATCGGTGAAAAACCCGAGAAGTGGGCTCTAAGGGAAAACAAATGAAACTCCGATTGTATCGGACAAATGGGAATTGGTATATCAATGCCGATTGCAATGGTGCAGCCAATATTTGGAGATCAGGTAAACACTCTCAGCCGAGGGTGTAGGGGCGCTTTGACTCGTATCATTCGGATTCGATTTTGGATGCCAGCCCAAAATCAAAGCTACACAACGTGGCTTCAGCCCGTCGCGTAGCATCCTCTTTAGAACAGGGAGCAGTCAATGGGAAAAAATCGCCTTCCCCAAGCAACGCTACAAACGGTTGTATTTTGCTTCCCGATGGGTTGGTTCGTCCGTTTAAAGACCTTTCCCCAACCCCCGCTAAAACAGAATTTAAAATTTTCTTCAGTTTCCCCAACCGCTGTGGAAAACCTAGATTTGTTAATCTTTTGGTTAAAAGAGAATTGTTTTTGGATGGAAATTTCCCCAATTGAGCGCAACCAAAACTTGTGCTGAGTCGGTCGAAAGCGAGCGATCGCCAAATAGCTATCCATCTTAACCGAACGGTTCTAGCAATCCTGGTACTGGACCTGTCGAAGCAACCGAAAAAAAACTTGTATATCCCTGTGTATCCATAAAGAAAGGAGTTTGCGATGACTCAACCAGACGCCCAACGCTGGCGCAATATTGCCATTGTCGGTCCCTATTGGAGTGGTAAAACCACCGTTTTAGAAAGTTTGCTTTCAGTTACCAACGCCATTTCCCGCAAAGGCAGTATTTCCCAAGGCAATACCGTCGGCGATAGCAATCCCCAAGCCCGAGCGCGCGAAATGGGAGTCGAAGTTAACGTCGCCGGTACCGAATACGAGGACATTCGCTTCACCTTCCTTGATTGTCCGGGGTCCATCGAGTTTGCCCAAGAAACCTACAATGCTCTGGTCGGCGTCGATGCCGCTGTTGTGGTTTGCGAACCGGACAAAAACAAGGCCATCACCCTCGCCCCGCTGTTTAAATTTCTAGACGACTGGCAAATTCCCCACTTGGTCTTTATTAACAAGATGGACCTCCTCAGCGGTCAGGGGATGGCTGTGGGCGAGGCGTTCATGGAAACCCTCCACGCCCTCAATAAGGTTTCCACCCGTCCTTTGCTGCCCCAGCAATATCCCATCGGTCAAAACGAAAAAATTATCGGCTACATTGACTTAATCCGCGAACAAGCCTACCACTACCACGAACAAGCCCCAGCCGATCTCGTGCCTTTGCCCCAAGACCTGGAGGTGGAAGAACATATGGCGCGCCAGGAAATGCTGGAAGGGTTGGCAGATTTTGACGATCGCTTGTTGGAAGAACTCCTCGAAGATGTGGAACCTTCCCAAAAAGAGGTCATTGACGATTTGAAAAAAGAACTCAGCGCCGATTACATTGTGCCGGTTTTGTGCGGCATAGCCGTACAGGATTACGGGGTTCGCCCCCTGTTGGATATTTTGAAGCAGGAATCCCCTGCCCCCAGCATTACTGCCGAACGTCGGGGGTTGAAGTCCGACAGCAAACCAGTAGCCCAAGTTTTAAAAACTTACTATACCCAGCAAGGTGGCAAACTGTCGCTGGTTCGGATTTGGCAGGGCAGTATTAGCGAAAGTACGACGTTTAACAATGGGGTGCGATCGCATGGTATGTACCGGTTGATGGGACAACAGCAGACTTCCCTGAATGAAGCCCACGCCGGCGAAACCATCGCTTTGGGTCGTTTGGAAGACGTACACACCGGCGATGTGCTGGTGGCTGAGGACAAAAAAGCCCCGCAACTCCCCCAGGCGGATGCCCTGCAACCGGTTTATGCGATCGCCATTACCCCTGTCAATCGCAAGGATGAGGTCAAAATCAGTAGCGCCCTCAGCAAACTTACGGAGGAAGATCCTGCTTTAAAAGTGGAACAGCGCGAAGATACCCACGAAATTATTCTCTGGGGGCAAGGGGAAATTCACTTACAGGTAACCCAAGAACGCCTAGAACAAAAATACAAGTTGCCCACCAATGCTCACATTCCCCAGGTGCCCTACCGGGAAACCATCCGCAAACCGGTATCCGGCATTCGCGGTCGCTACAAACACCAAAGCGGCGGTCACGGGCAGTATGGCGATGTTTACTTGGACATTAAGCCCCTGGAAAGGGGGAGTGGCTTTCAATTTAGCGAAACGATTGTTGGGGGGTCCGTTCCCAAACAGTACATTCCTGGTGTGGAAATGGGGGTACGGGAATATTTGCAACAGGGTCCGTTGGGCTTTCCTGTAGTGGATGTGGCGGTGACGCTGACGGATGGGTCCTACCATTCGGTGGATAGTTCCGAACAGGCGTTTAAGTTTGCTGCCCGGGTGGCTATGACTGAGGGGATGCCTAAGGCACAACCGCAGCTGCTGGAACCGGTGTATGCGGTAGATGTGTTTGCCCCACAGGAGTATACGTCCAATGTGTTGCAGTTGGTGGGTACTCGCCGCGGTCAAATTATGGGCTACGAACCGGTGATGGATTGGAAGGGGTGGGATAAGATTTCAGTTTATCTGCCCCAAGTGGAGATGCAAAATTTGATCGTTCAGTTGCGATCGCTGACGCTAGGAGTGGGTTATTTTGCCTCTGCTTTCGACCACCTGCAAGAGGTTCCCGACAAAATTGCTGAGAAGATTCTCGTGACCCACGAAGACAATGGCGGTCAAAGCTAGGGAGATTTTGTGAAGCATCCCTACGGGGTTCGACTTCAGCAATCGCCAGCGATTCTCCTTTCTCCGTACCAGACGCTTCGCGCAAGCATGGGGGGTTTCTAGTACAATAAGGTTTGCCCTTGAGCTGACCAAATCTAGGAATCCTCCATGAAGCACTGGCGAGAATTCGGACGCGCTTTTTTGAAGACCAACCGCAAGGAACGGACCTATCCCCAGGTTTGGATAGCTTTGTGGTTGGTTTTTCTTGGCTGGCTGGTTTTTCTTCACCAACTGGGTAGCGTTGGTTTGATTGACGAAACGGAACCCCTGTTTGCGGAGGCAGCGCGGGAAATGCTGGTAACGGGGGATTGGGTGACGCCCCATTTTAGCGGTGAGGTGCGTTTTGATAAGCCGCCTTTGATTTACTGGTTGATGGCTGGGGCGTATCAGGTGGTGGGGGTGAATGCTTGGGGGGCGCGCTTGCCTTCTGCCCTCAGCGCGATCGCTTTGATGGTTTTTCTATTCTATACCCTGCATCGTTTTGACGTTGCTCAACGCCAGCGTTGCTTTCCCAAAACCCCACCACTGGCAGCGATCGTTGCTACTGCGGCTTTTGGTTTGAATCTGGAAAATTACCTCTGGGGGCGCTTGGGCGTTTCCGATATGTTGCTGAGTGCTTGCATTGGTGGGGCGCTGCTGGCGTTTTTTTTGGGCTATGTGAGCAATTCAGAGGATTGGGCGCTGGACATTCGCGAAGCTTCTCTTAAGGAGAAAGGCGAAACAAAGGAAGGTGGTTTTACGGGGTGGTATCTAACTTTTTACGTGCTTATGGCTTTGGCGGTTTTGGCGAAGGGTCCGGTGGGAATGGTACTGCCTATGTTAGTGGTAGGGACGTTTGCAGTTTATGTGGGAAAGGTAAAACTGCTTTGGCGACAGCTGCGCCCGTTGGTGGGTATGTCGATTTTCTTGGCTATATCTGTACCTTGGTATGTTTTAGTGATTCGTGCCCATGGAGAAGATTATATTGAAAAGTTTTTTGGCTACCACAATATCGAACGGTTTACGAATGTGGTGAACGACCACGCAGCGCCTTGGTATTTCTATTTGGCGGTTATTTTACTGGGGTTTGCTCCTTGGTCGAGTTATTTGGTGGCTGCGATCGCCCGTACTCAGTTCTGGAAACGTCGGTTTTGGCAGCGTCAGGAAAGCCACCGGCAGTTCGGTTTGTTTGCTTTTTTCTGGCTGGCTGCGATTTTTCTGTTTTTCTCGGCAGCGGCTACCAAACTGCCCAGCTACATTTTGCCGGCGATGGGTGGGGCAGCAATTTTGGTGGGGTTGCTGTTTGCCGATGCTGACAATTGCCACCGCAGCTTATTTTACAGCTCAATAGCGAATGTGGTGTTGGTGCTGGCAATAGCTGGTGCTTTGTTCGTTGGCGATCGCTTTATTGGCTACGACCCCGCAGCCCCCAATTTACGGGAAGTGGTGGCGGCGTCTGGGGTGCTTCCCCGCGGCGGTGTGGTTTGGGTGGTGACGGCTGTTTTGCTGGGATGGTTGCTGTGGTATCGGCGACTGCGCTGGTTGTGGGTGCCCAATGCTTTAGGATTTGCGGCTTTTGTGGCGCTAACGCTGACCCCGGCGTTGCAGGTGGTAGACCAAGCCAGACAGCAGCCGATTCGCCAAATGGCGGAAATTATCGTGCAGGTGCGCCAACCCCACGAAAGGGTGATTATGACGGGATTTGAAAAGCCCAGTTTGGTGTTTTACATCCGCCAGCCGGTGAAATTTATTACTGTGCCGGAGAAAATTAACCGTTATTTACAACGTACTCTCACCGAGTCCGAAACGCCTGGGTTGAGCGACGCCGAAACGCAGCAACAACAAAAGCAACCTTCGCCTTTCTCCGTACCAGACGCTTCGCGAACAGTTTTGATTTTAGGCAATCCCGACCGGGTGGAAGATGTGGCACCTACTTTGGGGAATATTGAGGAAGTTGCCCGTTTGGGAAACTATCGCCTGGTTCGCTATCACCTGGAGGCGAGTCAAGTCGAAACCCCTGGGTTGAGCGATTCAAATTGATGGGGGTCATCCCAAATAGTTTTTGACTTCTGCCAGGAGGGTACTGGGGTCACTTTCGGTGACTGATAAAATGCGATCGCTAATTTTTTCTAGGAAAGTGTGGGTGGTACTATCCTGTTGGGAGGTGGTTTCGGCAAGGACAATTGGGGGTTTGTGCTGGAGCTGTTCTAGGGAAGCCAGGGCATCGTAGGTAGCTTGGGGGAGAGAATGACAGGGAGACAGCAAAATTAGCAAATCGACGCTGCCACATTGCAATTGCTGCCACAGTTGTTTCCAACAATCGGCGATCGCGCCTTGAAAGCCGGCTTGGTCCAAATACTGTACCAAAGCTTGCAGTTGTTGCTGGGATGGGGAGGTGCGCACGGCAAATGCTTGATTTGAGTGCAGTTGAAATGCTGCTAAGTCGGCAATGGCAATTTGACGGCGGTCGTTGCTTTGGGTGGCTGCAACTTGAATGGCTTGCAGCAGGGTGGTGGGGTCGGGTAAGGGAAAGCTACTTGGCTGTGTTGTTGCTGCGTTGCCTTCATCAGCGGCAGAGGCAAACGTTTCCGCTGCCAAACAGGGAAAGACTTGCATATTGGTATTTTCGTTGGCTGCTACTACCCGATTGGCTACCTGGGTGGTATAGCTATCTAGGGTAATCAGAGGCAGCGAATCCAAAGGCGACATTTGCATCATCTGTTGCAAGAAACGTTCTACACCATCTGTAGGGGAACTTGACGACGAAGTGCTGGAACTGTCGGCGGCGCTTTGGTTGCGATCGCTATTGGCAGAATATGGCATGAGCAATACGGCGTTGGGTTGCCAAATACGCCCTAAAACTTCTGCCTGTTCTAAATCTTCCGCTTCCAAAATCCGACAGCCGTGTTGGTGCAAAATCCCATTCATGCGATCGAGCCAATCGCGATGCTGTTTTTGAAACTGTTCGGACCAATTGTGCCGGTCGGTTTCGATATTGAGCTGCAAAACTGTGAGTTTGGGGGATTCTGCTGCTTGAGGAGGCGACCCCAAAAACTGGGTCAAGACTTCTTGCACCGCTGCCTGTTGGAAGGGCAAATGCAGGAAACCATCCGCCAGGGGAGCCGATTTTTCTTTTTCTACTTGGGTGCCGGTGACGACAACCGGAATGTGGCGGGTGTCGGCTTGGGATTTGAGTAAGGTAAGCACATCCCAACCGGAAAGTAACGGCACGAGGGGATTGAGGAAAATTAACCCCGGTTGCAGGCGGCGGGCTTTTTCCAAGGCGTCGGTTCCCGAACGCGCGATCGCAACTTGATAGGCTTCGCTGGCGGATTGCAAAATATTGTGGAAATCTTCGATGTTTTTGCCGGAAGCATCGACCACCAGCAACAACAGTTGGTTGGCACTGGGCACGGCGGAGGCAGGTCGCGAAACCTCCCTACTAACAGAAGTTTGCCTGGTGTTGGCTTGGGAAGAGTCAGAGGACGCGTTTCGGTTTCGCTCCACACAAGCATTTTCTCCATGGTCGGTAAGGGGGGCGGTACTCGCTGCCGAATCGCCACCGGCGGGGGGAACGGGAGGGAGCAGCAGGGTAAATTCGCTGCCTTCCCCTTCTTTGGAAATAAAGGAAATTTCGCCACCGTGCAGTCGCGTCAGACGTTGGGTCAGCACCAAACCCAAACCTGCTCCTTCAAATTGCCGGGTGAGGGGATTTTCAATTTGTTGGAATTTTTGGAAAATTAAATGCTGTTTGTCTTCGGGAATGCCAATGCCCGTATCCCACACGCTGAAGGCAATCCAGCCAGCCCGACGTTTGACGCGCAAGCCAATGCGTGGTTCGGTAGGCGGCGTTTCGGCGTCGCTCAACGCAGTTGTTTCGTGAAGTTCCCCTACCTCGGTTGTAGAAGCGTCGGTGTTGCCACCGAGGGTGAATTTGTAGGCGTTGGTGAGTAGGTAGCACAGCATTTGCCGCAGGCGCAGTTCGTCGGCGACGATGGTATCCAATCCCGGTTCGATTTCCAAACTGACTGGCATCTGGCTGGTGGGATCGCTGGTTTCCCCATTGTCACCAGAGGTGCCGGTTTGGTCGTCTTGGTATTCTCTGTAGGCTTGTTTGGCTTGTTCGATGGCGCGCTCGCAGATTTGACGTACCGAGACGGGCTCGGGATTGAGGTCTAGCTGGGCGGTTTCCAGGCGAGTTAAATCTAAAATATCGTTAACCACACCCATCAAATGCCGACCGCTGCGGTAAATGAGTTTGGCGTAGCGCAGTTGTCTTTCGTTGAGCTGACCGAGGGTTTGTTCTTTTAACAGGCTGGAGAGTCCCAAAACGGCGGTGAGAGGGGTTTTGAGCTCGTGACTGATGCAGGAGAGGAATTCGTCTTTGAGGCGGTTGAGATGGACCAGGTCGCGATTTTTGGCGGCTAGTTCTTGCCAGAGATGTTCTTGTTCGGTTACGTCTTGCGCCATGACCAAGCAATGGGGCATTTGGGTCGCTGCGGTGGCTTGCTGGTTGCCTGGCGCGTTCGTTTCGTCTGTGTGGGGCTGGTTAAGTTTGACAAAGCGGAGAATTTGTTCTTCGCCGGTTTTCTGGGAGCAAACGCAAATGCAGCTTGGCAGGAGGCTACTGGCACCGACCGACCTTGAAGCAGTAGCATGGCTGTTTTTCGTGAGGCGACAGTGCTGGGTTTGCGGCGGGGGTTCTTGTTTCCAAATTTCGACTTGATGGTGGGAGGCGGGACTATCTCGGTCTTGCCAGGCAGAAGCGGTGCGGTTGGTGTCGCTGTGGCTGGAAAATAGTAAGGAGAGAACTTCTTGCTTGATGGATTCGGCGGATTCTAAGGTGCCAATTTGCTCTCGCCAGGCTTGGTTGGCCAGCCAGTTGCGGCTATCCTGCCCGGGCCAAATGATGGGAATGGGCAGCTCTTCAAAAAAGGAACGCCAATTTGGGCGCGCTGGGGGGCTACCAGAGGAGGTGGGGGAAGATTGGGCGAGAAATGCGGTTAAAGCAGGCAAGTCCAACCATCCCAGGTATTTGCCCTCGCCATCTACCAACAGGCAGGGGGTTTGCTGGGCGCGGGCAAGTTGGTGGCGGTAGCCTGGATGCTGGCAAAGCTGTTCCACGCTCAAGTGCGCTGGCAAGGTTTCTACTTCTTCCAGGAGGTTTAATGCTCCGATGGTGTGGTCAGCTACGGCTACAGCCGAGTGGGATTGGCTGTAGGAGTCGGTGGCGGGTTGCCGATGTTCCGGCTGGCGGGGTCTCGATGGTGGGGGGGGTTGGGGAGCACGTTCGCGAAGCATCTCCGTTCGCGAGGCGTTTCTGAAGGAGAAAGGAGAATCGCTGCTTTGCCGGGAGTGAGGACCGTTGGTGGCGTCCGAGTCCGAGTTCCCCTGCCACCAGGCAAAATATCGGGCTAGGGCAATGAAACCAATGGGCTTTTCTTGGGCATCCACCACGGCTATGCGTTCGCACGTTCCCTGACTGAACTGCGATCGCAGCTCGGCAACTGTCACAGAGGCAGGGAGGCTGGGGGCTGCAAATAAAAAGTCTTTCAGGCAGGGAGTTGAAGCAAACATAGCTGAATTTTGGCAAAATGGCGCTACTCGGTCTTTGACACTCTCACGAATTCTATTCGTGAAATTCTCGCTTCATGGGGTGTGCCTAGATGGATTCGCTATGAGCTAGTCCATCCCTGGCGACAGGAACCCTCAACGAGCTTTTTTCCGCCCTGTGGGGGACGTACTTGCGATACCTCGATCGATACCTCGATTCCAGACCACTTGTGCTGCTGCTACGTCTCGATGGGTTCGATCGCCGCAGTGGGAGCAAAAATGAGTCCTTTTTGGCAAAGTATTTGCTACGCTTGAAACCAACCCAAGACAAAATGGACTTGTGCTGAGCTACGCCGAAGCATAGAAACTCGCCCCAAGCCGCATCGAGACAAAATTTGCCTAGCTGACTTCGCCCAAGAGCTTTTAAATTCAATGCCTCGGCAAAAATCCTGTCAGCTTGGTGGCACAAATGGTGAGCCCACTTTAAGAAAAAGTCTTTTCGAGATTTGGTTACATGTTCGTACAATTTGGCGATGGGATGTTGAATCAAGTGCCAACGTCTGGAACTCTTTTGCTTTCGTTTGAGCTTTTGTCGCAGTGATTTTAGCTTGCCGGAAGCCTTCACGAACAATTGTGGGTTGTCAATTAATTCACCCTCGCTGGGTGCCAAATAGCTCATCTTACCCATATCCAATCCAATGGCATGCTCACTCATAGGTGGTTGGGGAACTTCGACATCCGCTGGCAGGGATAAAATGATATAGTACCCACTCGCTCTTTTCAGGACTCGTACTTGCTTAACCACGAAGCTCTCGGGAAGGGCGCGAGACTTGAAAAACCGTAGTTTCCCGATTTTCGGAAGGTCGATTTGATTCCCTTCGATACAGGGTTCCTTCACTTGGGGGAAAACAAAGGAGCGAAATCGCCCTTTTTTCCTAAAGCGAGGAAAACCAAATCCTCGTCGATACATGGCCACCCATACGGTCTCCAAGGGTTTGAGCGCTTGCTGCCAGACTTGCGATTGGGGGATTTTTAGTTGGGGATGGTCTTTCTGGGCGCAGCTGAAGGCCTGGCACTGACTGGCATAGGTAGGGCGAGGGGCATCGGCAGGAATGATGTACTCGCCTCCCAGACGACAGGCGTTGACAGGCGATTTTCGGGATTTGACCCCATCTTGGCGTTCTCTCAGCCCATCATTGCCAACTTGCCGACAGATTTCCCACCACGACTCCATC
>NZ_LNDC01000185.1 GCF_001870905.1 Geitlerinema sp. PCC 9228 | reverse complement strand
TGAATCGAGGTGTCGCAAGTACGTCCGGGCAGGGCGGAAAAATGCTCGTCGAGGGCAATGTCGCCGGGGATGGGTTAGCATAGCTAATCCATCTAGGCACACCCGATGAAGCGAGAATCTCACGAATTCTATTCGTGAGAGTGTCAACAACTTGGGATGGGAGTTGCTGGCAGTCAGGGGAACTGGCTGGGGCATTCCTTGCAAAAACAAAAAACATGGCTGGGATAGCAACTGGTGCCCATGAGTGGGGGCTACCTGCTATGGTGAAGAAAACAGCAGCGGCTCTCGCTTGGCCTGCAAAATGTTCTAGAGTATTCAGCATGAGTTCTAGCGATTTTCAGGAATTATTTACCACAATTTCGCAGTTGGTATCTTGCCACTCCCCCAGCGGTCAAGAATCGGAAATGGACCGTTGGTTGCTTGCTCGCTTTGAGGAATTGGGGGTGGCGGTTTGGCAAGACGAGGCTGGCAATGTGGTGGCGCAAATTCCCGGTCGCGATCGCACCCGCTGTTTGGCAATTACTGCCCACAAAGATGAAATTGGTGCCATTGTCAAGCGTGTTGGCGAGGATGGTCGGGTGGAAATTCGCAAGTTGGGCGGTTCGTTTCCCTGGGTTTATGGAGAAGGAGTGGTGGATTTGCTCGGCGATCGCGAGATGGTTTCAGGAATTCTCAGTTTTGGTTCCCGCCACGTTTCCCACGAGTCGCCCCAAAAAGCCCAACAAAACGACCGACCCCTGAAGTGGGAGCAGGTGTGGGTGGAAACCAAACGGACCTCAGCCGAACTGGAAGCTGCCGGCGTTCGCCCGGGAACTCGCATGGTGGTGGGTAAGCATCGCAAGCAACCGTTTCGCTTGCAGGACTATATGGCGAGCTATACGTTGGATAATAAGGCTTCGGTGGCGATTTTGTTGGCTTTGGCACAGCGATTGCAGCAACCGGCGGTGGATTTGTATTTGGTGGCTTCTGCCAAGGAAGAAGTGGGGGCAATGGGAGCTTTGTATTTTACCCGGCAAAACCACGTCAATGCCGCGATCGCCTTGGAAATTTGCCCGTTGGCACCGGAATATCCTATAGAAGATGGCGATGTGCCGGTGTTGCTATCTCAGGATGGTTATGGGTTGTATGATGAAGGTTTGAACGCCAGCTTGCGAGAAGCGGCCGCCATGGCAGAAATTCCCCTGCAACTGGCAGCCATTGATGGATTTGGCAGCGATGCCTCTATTGCTATGAAGTTCGGCCACCTTCCCAAAGGGGCTTGTTTGGGCTTTCCCACCCAAAATACCCACGGATTTGAAATTGCCCACCTAGGCGCGATCGCCCGTTGTATCGACCTTCTAGAAAACTACGGAAAAAATTTTTCCCAATTTGCGGTTTAGGTGTTGACAGCCCTGGTAAAAGTTGTTACTCTAAAAAATGTGCGAAATGAACGGGGTTAAGGAAAGCCCAGGGCGCGCCCCCATCGTCTAGAGGCCTAGGACACCTCCCTTTCACGGAGGTAACAGGGGTTCGAGTCCCCTTGGGGGTATTCAAAAAGCAAGCACCGACGAAAGCGGGGAGGATGCTAGCAACAGCGTCTCCTCGCTTTTTTTAGTTAAATGGAAGTGGGATATGGTGGTAACTGCTCCAATTTTTGTGGTGATGGGGGTTTCGGGGGTCGGCAAAACCTCCGTCGGTCAGCTACTGGCGCGCCGGTTGCGGGTAGAATTTATTGAAGGGGATGACTTTCATCCGCCGGAAAATATTGCCAAAATGGAGAATGGTATTCCTCTGACAGATCGCGATCGCTATCCGTGGTTGTTGGCGTTGCGGCAGAAAATCGATACCCTCCCAAGTCAGGGAAAGGGTGGGGTAGTTGCCTGTTCTGCTCTCAAAGAGAACTATCGCGAAATTCTTTCAGGTGGCGGTACGACGATAACTTGGATTTTTTTAGAGGGAGCGCGATCGCTACTGCAGCAACGACTCAAAAGGCGGCAGGGGCATTTTATGACTGCCGAGTTGCTAGACAGTCAGTTGGCAACGTTGGAACCTCCCCAAACAGCCATGGTGGAGAACGTGGAAAAGCCCGTTGAAGAGATTGTGGCATCGATTCTTTGTAAATGCCAAATGGGGAACTTTTTCTCCCAAAATACGTCTGCCTGGGATTAATCAACCAAAAGCGATCGCTGGCAACAGGCAGAAAAGAAAATTTCGATGGGAAGCGATCGCGCCAGCAACTAAAAAACCATGCAACGAATGGGATACAAACAATGATGGCTATTGCATTTTTCTTCCGTTGGCTTCCTTCGCTTTTGATTTTCCCACTTTCCTCAACGTTAGGCATAGAATGGATTGGGGGAATCGCTCATAGCGCGATCGCAGCCAGCCCCGCCAACCATACCACCTCCCCCATCCTTTTGGCCCAGTCTTCCCCAGAAGAAGCCCCCGAAACTTCCGAATCTCCCCAAGAAGAACCCACAGACACATCGGAATCCCCCACCGCCAGCAAATCTCGCTTCACCTGCGATATGTTTGAAGGGAAACATACCGTCATGTACCATCCCGAAAGCCAGCCGGAATCCAGCTATGCCTGGGCGGTTCCCAGTGCCTTAGGTGGCGGATGGACCCCCCAACGCCGCTGCGAAGAAATTAGCCGTCGCCTCGAATCTTACCGTCCGGATGGCTTGTTGGAACTACGGACATCCGTAGAAAACAACTACGACATTATCTGTGTTACCACAGAAAATATCCCCGACTGTCGCATTGTTTTAACAGTTCCCCCGGGACAGGACCCAGAATTAACGCGCGATTTGGTTTTTGAAAACTTAACCCAAGCCGACCGCGGCCGTGAAACCGAACCAGTTAATACCATCGTACCGGAAAACAGCGTAGAAGACGTTCTAGAGGACGTACTCGATCCAGGGGAACAAGAACCTGCCACCGGCAGGATCAACCTCAAACCCTTTTTAGACCCAGCAGATGGCGGTACGGGAACTCGTTTGACAGACGGAAACAGCAGCGAAAACAACCCGCAACTCGATCCGGAGCAGTTTCGCTAGCGGTACCATCCGCCCAAACAGCAAAAAGGACAGAAACTGCTTCTGCCCTTTTTGCCCCGCCAGGGGAGCTATTTCTCAGTCTAAGTTTAAAAATAGAAATAGCTACTCTGGTTTCAGCACACCATCATTGTAGGGCAGCTAAAAATCACCCTACGCCCTTGGCTAGCCAACAACTAGCTATTTCTTGGCTGTAGCACCAGCCAGCTCTTCTTTCAAGAGTTCGGCTTTATCAGTGCGTTCCCAAGGAAGATCCAAGTCGGGACGACCGAAGTGACCGTAGGAAGCGACTTCTTGGTAGAAGCGGCCGTTGCGTGTTTTGGGCATGGACTGCAAATTAAAGGCTTTAATGATACCAGCCGGACGCAGTTCAAAATGACGCTGTACGGTTTCTAGCAAGCGTTCCTCGTCTACTTTGCCAGTGCCAAAGGTATCGATGAGCACGCTAACCGGTTTAGCAACGCCAATGGCATAGCTGAGCTGCACTTCGCACTTGCGAGCCAGACCAGCAGCAACGATGTTTTTCGCTACGTAACGGGCAGCATAAGCAGCACTGCGGTCCACTTTGGTGGGATCCTTACCAGAGAAGGCACCACCGCCGTGACGGGCATAACCACCGTAGGTATCTACAATGATTTTCCGACCGGTCAAACCGCAGTCGCCTTGGGGACCGCCAATGACAAATTTCCCGGTGGGATTGACCAACCAGCGGGTTTTGTCACTGGGTTTGATGTCGATATCGGCGAACATGGGTTCGACCACTGCCGACCACAGGTCCTCTTTAATTTTGGCTTGAATGGCGTCGTTGTCGTTCAGCTGTTCGATGGTACTGGCGTGTTGGGTAGAAACCAGAATGGTATCAATACCAACCGGACGACCATTTTCGTAAACCACGCTGACCTGGCTCTTGCCGTCGGGACGTAGGTAGGGAAGTTGCCCGGTTTTACGAACGGCCGCTAGGCGACGACACATCCGGTGTGCCAAGCTCATGGGCATGGGCATCAGTTCTGGAGTTTCGTCGCAGGCAAAACCGAACATCAACCCTTGGTCGCCAGCACCAACTTTATCCAAGTCGTCGTCGCTCATCTGTTCGCGGGTTTCTTGGGCGGCATCCACGCCTTGAGCAATGTCGCTGGATTGTTCGTCGATAGCCAGCAGAACGGAACAGCTGTCGGCAGAAAAGCCGTTGTCTGGGTGAACGTAGCCGATTTCTGCAATTTTTTCCCGAGCTAGATTCACATAATTGACCTGAGCTTGGGTCGTGATTTCCCCGCTAATCATGACCAAGCCAGTATTAACAAGAACTTCCGCGGCTACGCGGCTGGAAGGATCTTGTGTTAATAGGGCATCAAGAATAGTGTCAGAAATTTGGTCGCAAACTTTATCAGGGTGTCCCTCTGTTACCGATTCAGACGTAAAAAGATATTGTCTAGACAAGGATCGAATCCTCCTGTCGTTTTTCGTACTTCAATAGCGAATGCCGTAGTTATCTTACAACGTATTGCGCCGCTAATTTTTACCGCAGCCAAAAAATTAAGCTACGATTTGAATTTCCTCTAAGTTGGCGATCGCAATATCAGCAAGTTCTAAGCCTGCGGCATGAGGATTTGACCAGCAAATCCCGATACATCCCGCCGCACCGGCTTGTTTGGCCATTTGCATATCCGTGGGAGCATCTCCCACCATGAGCGTATCCGCCGGCTGGACGCCCAATTGTTGGCAAGCTTGATAGAACAGTGCCGGATCGGGTTTGCTAGGTCCGTGGTTATCTACGCCCATCTGCAATTGAATATAGCATCCCAACTGGTAATAGCGCACGAAATTCTGCACCCGTTCGTTGCTGTCAGCAGAGAGAATGCCTAGCTTGAAGCCATTTTGGTGGAGATTTTGCAAAACTTCCAAACTGCCGGCAAACAGGGGAGAGGGAGTAGATGGATGGGGCAGTTGGTTTTCTGCTTGCTCGAAAGCCTGCCGGGCCATTTCCATCGAGTCTACCCAACCGCGACCGGTCGCGGCTACGTAGGCAGCAGCGGCGACTTGATTTTCCCAATGGCTGCCCACAGCCAGCAATCCCGTAGGGTCTATGCTGGTGCCATCCAGACCAAATCCTGCCAGCAACGTACGACCGGTTCCTGGAACTTGCGCATCCAGCAACTGTGCCCGCCTGTGTCCCAACTCGTACAAAAAGCCCTGGGAGTTTTCCAGAGTGCCGTCTTTGTCAAACAGAATCGCTTTTATATTAGAAAAGGTAATGTGTCTACATTGAATGGTAGCCGGCATGAGTGTTCTATTTCTACAATCCAGCAATTTTGCCATCAAGGGGCAAAAAAATCAAAAAAGAGGGGTGGGTTCCCTCTTTTTTGTCTTCCATGGGGTCGCTCAAGTTAGCAGCAATCCAGCTCAGCTCTAGTGTGTTTACAATTCGGAGCTGACGGGATTTTCTTCCTCGCTCACCGAGTCGGTAGCTACCTCTTGTGGGGTGGTTTCGCGGTCTTCTGAATGGTCTGCGGCCGGTGGTTCTTCTACAGCAGAGGGGGTGGGCGAACCTTCTGTAGCTTCTGGTTCGGTGGAAACTGCCGCTGGGGTTTCGGTGGTTTCTACCGCTGCTTCGGTTGCCGCGGTTGCTGCCGGTGCTTCTACCGCTGCAGGGGTGGCTTCGGCATTGGGAGCGACTGGTTGTTGCGGCTGTTCGCTGGTCTCGGTACTCGTGGGAGCACTTTCGGTGGCAGCCGTTTCCTGGGATTGCCCCTGTTGTTGGTGTAATTGCTGCTCCCGCCACTTAGCAGCCATCTCCTCAGCTTGAGCAAATACCATTTCCCGATTTTTCACCATGGCACCAGCTTCGGGTTCTAGTTGCTTGGTAGACAGGGAAATGCGGCCTCGGTCGGCGTCTAGGTCGATAATCATGACCTTCAGCTCGTCATTGACATTCAAGACGCTATGAGGCGTGTCGATGTGGTCGTGGGAAATTTCGGAAATGTGGAGCAAACCGCTGACGCCGCCAATGTCGATGAAAGCACCGTAGGGTTTGATACCGCGTACGGCACCGGTGACCACTTCGCCGACTTCCAAACGGTTCATCTTCCGTTCGACCAAGGCACGTCGGTGGCTGAGAACAAGTCGGTTGCGGTCTTCGTCTACTTCCAAGAATTTCAGGGGGAGGTCTTCACCCACGAGTTCTTCTTTGGGTTTGCGGGTGCTGATGTGGGAGCCGGGGATAAATCCGCGCAGTCCTTCGATTCTGACTAAGGCACCACCGCGGTTGGTGGCAAACACGTTAGAAAGAACGGTGGCATCTTCCGCTTGTAGCTGCCGTACCCGCTCCCAAGCCCGCATGTATTCGATGCGGCGAATGGAGAGGGTAAGCTGCCCTTCTTCGTTTTCGTCGCTGAGAATGAAAAATTCTCGGGTTTCGTTGGGCTGGAGGACTTCATCGGGATTGTCAACCCGATTGATGGACATTTCCTGAATGGGCAGGTAAGCCGCCGTTTTGGCACCAATATCAATCAAAGCCCCATTGGGCTCCAGGTTAAAAACCGTGCCAGCTACGACGTCGCCGGGGCTGAAGTTGTAGTCATATTTGTCTAGTAACGCTGCAAAATCCTCGTGGGTAAAGCCAACGTCTTTAGTCATCGTGTTGTTGACCATGCGAATCCTAGTCGTTATCTCCTTACTTGTTACTGGTTGTGGGAATACATGTGCTGTACGCTGAAAAACCTGAACCAATGCGTTCAAATTGCCAACGAGTGCGAGCGGTGGATGGGGAAGCTACCGGGGTCCCCCTGATGGTACTCGATCGTGGTGTGCAGGGGATGCCGCTTGGATGCAACCGCTTGCCTGCTGTTTCCACCTAACTGGTCGATTTTGACTGGGAAATTTTCCCTGGTGACAAAATCTCGATCGAACTGGTTGGATTCGTTGTCTGATGGGTGGAAGTGGCTATCCTGTCGTGCAGTTGGTCGAAGGCTGGCTACACCACATCTTTTCTAGCCGTGGCTAGAAATACCATCTATCCCGATTTTATCAGAAATTTTTGGGTTTAAAGCCCCGCCCTCCCGGGCGCATTGTGATACGATCGAGTTTAAATTGAGGACCGAGGTCCCCAAACCAAGCTCGCTGAGGGGGAAGCGTCGGCGGCAGGATCTGGGGTCAGCGACCTGTTGCCTGAATGCTTCCCAGCCAGAGGGACTCTCCCAGGGGTGGTTGGAGAGGCCAAACCATGGCTTTTCCTCTCTGACGAAAAAGGCTATCTGTCCAACAGCGGCTGCTGTCGGCGCTGGGGGTTTTCAGCTTGGGGGGGTAGGGAAACCCCGGGGAGTCAGGGTCCCAAAAGTAGGCCATAGTTTGCTATCTTATCACGATTTTCCGGGGGTTGCGATCGCACTTTCCTAACGTGGTGCAGTGAGCGGTTGGGCAAGCATGGTTCCCTGTTAAGTTAGGAAGTGCTGCTGGGAACGGAGGTTTGTTGGGGAGGCGATGCCGGCCAGTCGGCGGCTGGGGGAAATTGTTGCGATCGCGGTGGGGAATCTTGGCGATCGCGATTTTGCAATTGGTTGAGAGTTTCCACAAAATCTCGCACGCCGGTAAATTGGCGATATACGGAAGCAAATCGCACGTAAGCTACTTCGCTCAGTGGGTTCAAACGCTGCAAGACGCATTCGCCGAGTTCGCTACTGGTCACTTCCGAATGCAGTCGTTGTTGAAGGTCGGTTTCGATTTCATCGACCAATGCTTCCAAAGCTGACATGGGGATGCCAGTTTTTTCGCAGGCGCGGACGATCCCCCGCAATAATTTCGAGCGATCGAAAGATTCGCGACTGCCATCGCGTTTAATTACCGTAATGGGCACATATTCGATGCGTTCGTAGGTGGTAAAACGACGGGCGCACTGCAAGCATTCCCGACGCCGTCGCACGCTATTTCCCCCTTGCGCCGATCGAGATTCGAGAACGCGACTATCTGTATGCTGACAAAATGGACACCGCATGGCAATCGTCTCCCAAGTGGGAAGCGTTTCGATGGCAACAACCAGTTAGGAATTCTGTTCGTGGGAACTGTTTTGTCGGCTTTCTATAGCTTTTTGCTGTAGAACTGGTTGCCTCTATTTTGGTCAAATTCCGATGGCAAAATCGGCAACAAATCCCTTCTAAACTAACATATTCCTAGCAACTGCCATTCTTTTTTCGGGAATGGGCAAAGCAAAAAAGCCATCTTTTTCCTTAGCAAAATTGGCACGCCATCGGCGATGGTAGCGGCTACAAGGGGCACCATCCGGGGAACAAAATAAAGGGATAGGTCCCCTGAACCTGAGCAGACGACCTATCCCTTCCCATTTGACAGCTTGCGGTCAAGCCCGTCAAACTGTTGCGAAATTTTAACTATTCTTTGTTAATACGAGGGGGTTCGCGAAAAGCGATCGCGAAAAACAACAGCCCCAACGTAATCACCAGAAAAAATACGTAAATCAGAGCTTCCATAACACAACCTCCTAGCCAACGCGGCTTTTGGGCTTCCACCCACAAAATAACAATCGCAGGAAAAAGGTGGCAGGGCCAATTTACTCACCATACCACCTAATTCCCACCTGCAGGAATTAACCCACTTTAAATAGCCTCTTCCGACTTCCGAGTAGCGGGGTCGCCCACTTTTTGGAACACGCCAAATTCCACTTGGTCTTCGTCCAAATCGGGGTCAACACCAGCAAACACGTCGCGGAACAGGGTCCGGGAACCGTGCCAGATGTGACCGAAGAAGAACAGCAAAGCAAAGCAGACGTGTCCAAACGTAAACCAACCGCGAGGACTGGTGCGGAACACACCGTCGGAGTCCAAGGTTTCGGTATCGAAAGCAAAGGGTTCGCCTAGCTGGGCTTTACGGGCATATTTCTTCACCACAGCCGGGTCTTCAAACGTTTCGCCGTTCAAAGCACCACCGTAGAAATTAACTTTTACCCCAGCTTGTTCCAAACTGTATCTCGATTCGGCGCGGCGGAAGGGAATATCCGCACGGACCACCCCTTGTTGGTCTACCAACAGAACTGGGAAGTTCTCGAAGAAGTTGGGCAAGCGACGGGCAGTCAACTCGCGACCTTCACTATCTTCAAACACCGGGTGTCCCAGCCACTGTTGAGCAATGCCATCACCTTCGTTCATAGGACCAACGCGGAACAGACCGCCTTTGGCAGGACTGTTGCCCACATAGTCGTAGAAAGCCAGTTTTTCCGGAATGGAAGCCCAGGCTTCGGCGCGGCTTTTTCCTGCCGCCATTTCCGACTGTACCCGACGTTCGATTTCCTGTTGGAAATATCCTTGGTCCCACTGATAGCGGGTTGGACCAAACAGTTCGATGGGCGTGGTCGCACTGCCGTACCACATGGTACCGGCTACCACGAAGGCAGCAAAGAAGACAGCGGCAATACTGCTGGAGAGAACCGTTTCGATGTTCCCCATCCGTAGTGCCTTGTACAGGCGCTCTGGGGGACGTACGATCAGGTGGAACAGACCGGCGATAATGCCGACAATTCCAGCAGCAATGTGGTGGGCCACTACGCCGCCGGGGTTAAAGGGATTAAACCCTTCCGGTCCCCACTCCGGTGCCACTGGCTCCACGTGCCCTGTCAGCCCATAGGGGTCGGACACCCACATACCGGGACCAAACAATCCAGTTAAGTGGAAGGCACCGAATCCAAAACAAAGCAAGCCAGCCAGGAATAGGTGGATGCCGAACATTTTCGGCAAGTCGAGGGCGGGTTCGCCGGTACGGGGATCGGTAAATAGTTCCAAATCCCAATAGACCCAGTGCCAGCAGGCGGCTAGGAAGAGCAAACCGGAAAGGATAATATGAGCGGCAGCCACCCCTTCATAGGTCCAGATGCCGGGGTCGGTCACCGTTTCGCCGGTGATGCTCCAGCCGCCCCAGGAATCGGTGACGCCCAAGCGGGTCATAAAGGGCAGCACAAACATACCTTGACGCCACATGGGGTTGAGAACCGGGTCGCTGGGGTCAAAGACTGCTAATTCGTACAGAGCCATGGAACCAGCCCAACCGGCAACGAGGGCTGTATGCATTAGGTGTACGGCAATCAAGCGACCTGGATCGTTAAGAACAACAGTATGAACGCGATACCAGGGTAGTCCCATTGACTACAATTCCTCCTTTTCTTTTTACTTGGTTCTCTATGCAAACGAGCTGGCTATTCCAGGGATAAAAAGCCAAATTTCAGATGGCTATTTTATTAAGATAGCCTTAGCGGGGGCCAATGTGGTTGGCTGTTTCTCTGCCCACCTGAAGACCCATCCCCAGATGGGGGCAAGAAAAAGAACGACCGTACGCCGCTAAGGAAGACCCGACTGGGAAGTCTTTCCCCATAGTGGCCTATAGGAAAAATCAACCCGTGGGGGCAAATGAATCTTAGAGAACTTATCTTAAGAAGTGTATCGATTGTGAGAACAGATGGCAAGCGTAGGATCTCCTAATCAACGATGGGCCATTCCATGCCAAAACCGGAGCTTTTGGGGCTAGTTTGCCTCTACTTGCCCTTTTTGAAAGCTATTGGGGAAGTTTTAGATTTTTAATTTCTGGTCTCGAACGGGTGGCATGGTTGCTAACCAGGTGACAGCCATGGCAATTTTGCCGCCCCCATTTCAGATCGCTTCCGCAGGAGCAAACGAACCAACTTTGACCGGCTCGGTTTGGGGTCTATTGTAGTCCGACTTCCCGGGTGCTAGCTCCCGAAAACTAGGAATTATGATGGTTGGCGTTTTGAGCTGAGGGCATTTGACAAATAGCTGCTACGGTGGACAAACGTTCGAGCACCTGGTCGGCATCCATCAGCCGTTTTAAGACAACTTGGGCAAAAGGCCGTTCTTGGTCGGCTTCTTCTAACGGTTTGACTTCTACCATCATGACTTCATCTTCCACTCGATAAAGCCACATGACTTCTTGTTTTTCCACCAGGCAAATGGAGAGGCGTTGAATATCTGGCTTGCGCCGCCAGGAGATCTCATTCCACAAACCATTTACGCCCCAGATACGTCCTACTGTCCATCCCTCGGTTAAAAAAAAGTATTTCACGGAAAATCTTCGATACGTTTGGCAGCCCTGTCGCTTTAGCGCAGGGAGGAAAAACGAACGGCGACTTTAGTCGCCTTCTCCACATCCACCGAGAGCGAAAAGAGGTGCAGTTTCCGCTCTTTCGGGGTTCTAGCCGGAATCGCCTACTCTGCACAGGGTCATATTTTCCTCGCCCATGTTTTTCGGGCTGGTCGAGCTAACGGCACTGCTTTCCCCATTGTAGGGCGGTTGAACCGTTAACGGCAGGGCGACCAACACCGAAAGCATTTGTAGGTACCATGACCTGAAAAACCTAGCCCCAAAGGGCGAAGGGCTGGTCAGCTACCTGAGGCTGGAGGCACAGAAGCCCCCGTGCTTCAGCCGGGGGTGCTGACGAAATTTTCTGTTGGCTAGTTTCAGAATCTTTGGTTATTTGTCGGGGTTGTTGGTGTTGTTTGTCAAGGGGGAACTAGACAACCGCGAGCTTTCCTATGTAGTTTTTTCCCGGTTCGTAGGAAATATTTTGGGGTAGTTTAGATATTTGGGTTGAGGTGACCGCAAAATCTTCCCCTTTTCGAGAGCAGCTTCCCTCCTTTACATAGCTGCCTATTATACCACAAGTTTCAAAAATTGAGAACATCTTAAAGATTTTTAATTTTTTCAAGGGGTGCCCACATTAGCGATCGCAGAGAAAGAACAACCAATAAACGAATTCGATGGTGCTTTGCTATCTTGGAGAGGTTAGGATAAGAGGTTTGCGACAGAAGGAACCCAATAGAAGCGATGGCGGTAATTGTACAAAAATACGGTGGTACCTCCGTGGGGTCGGTAGAGAGAATCCAAGCCGTAGCCCAACGCATCGACCAAACAGCGCGCGCCGGTCATTCCGTGGTGGTGGTGGTTTCTGCCATGGGCAAAACCACCAACCAACTGGTGGATTTAGCCCATCAAATCACCTCAACCCCCAGCCGTCGGGAAATGGACATGCTGTTGAGTACCGGCGAACAGGTTTCCATTGCTTTGATGAGCATGGCCCTGCACGAACTGGGCACCGAAGCGGTTTCCCTCACGGGGGCGCAGGTGGGCATTGTTACCGAAGCCGAACATACCCGCGCGCGGATTTTGCAAATCGATACCCAACGGCTACAGCAACATTTGGATAAAGGCAAAGTGGTGGTGGTGGCTGGTTTCCAAGGGGTTAGCGATCGCGATAATTTAGAAATTACCACCCTCGGTAGGGGCGGTTCCGACACCACAGCTGTTGCCCTGGCGGCAGCCTTACCGGCAGATACCTGCGAAATCTACACCGACGTACCGGGGATTTTAACCGCCGACCCCCGCCATGTTAGCGATGCCCAGCTCATGTCCGAAATTACCTGCGACGAAATGCTGGAACTGGCGAGTTTGGGGGCTAAAGTACTGCATCCGCGGGCGGTGGAAATTGCCCGCAACTATGGGGTCCCGTTGGTGGTACGTTCCAGTTGGACGGAGGATCCGGGAACCAAGGTCATTTCGCCGGCACATACCCCGAGAGTGTTGCAGGGGTTGGAACTGGTTCACCCGGTGGATGCGGTGGAATTTGACACCGATCAGGCAAAAGTGGCCTTGCTGCGGGTGGGCGATCGCCCGGGGATTGCAGCGCGCATGTTTGGCGAAATTGGCCGGCAGGAAATTGATGTGGATCTAATTATTCAATCTATCCACGAAGGCAACACCAATGATATTGCTTTTACCGTCGGTCAGGAAATGCTCAAGCGAGCGGAATCTGTCGCTCACGCCATTGCCCCGGTATTACGTAGCGAACCGCAAAATTCCCAAGAAGCAGAAGTGATGGTGGACCCGCAGGTGGCCAAAGTGGGCATTGCTGGGGCAGGAATCATCGGACGCCCGGGGGTGGCGGCGCGGATGTTTACGGCGTTGTCTTCGGTAGGCATTAACATTCAGATGATTTCTACTTCCGAGGTGAAAGTGAGCTGCGTTATCGATGCCGAACAGTGCGATCGCGCCATTGAAGTTCTATGCGAAACCTTTGAATTGGATTCGTCGCCGGTTGCCCTCTCCCACGTTCCCATGCAGGAACAACCAGCGGTACGGGGGGCAGCGTTGGATATGAAACAAGCCAGTTTGGGAATTATTGGCGTTCCCGACCGACCGGGGATGGCGGCGAAAATTTTCCAAACCCTGGCAGAAAAAGGGATTTGTGTCGATACGATTATTCAATCCCAACGCTGTCGGGTGGTGGATGGTTTGCCGCGACGGGATATTGCTTTTACTTTGCCGGAAGCCGATTTGGAAGAAGCACAAGCCGTGTTGGCGGATTTGGCATCGACGGTGGCTTATGGGGAAGTTGTGGTCAATCGCGCGATCGCTAAAGTCAGCGTAGTAGGTTCCGGTATGGTGGGACATCCCGGCGTTGCTGCCAAAATGTTTTCCGTCTTAGCATCCTCAGGGATCAATATCCAAATGATTTCCACATCGGAGATAAAAATCAGTTGCGTGGTCGATGCCGAACAAGGTGTCAAAGCCTTGCAAGCGATTCATGCTGCCTTCAATCTTTCTCAACCCCAGCAGATGGCTGTATCTCATTGAGGGGACCCGAGCATGGAGGCATGGAAGTCTGGGAGTATCATGGTATAAAAACTGTTGTAGGCAATGCTTTTCTGCCCCAGTCTCCCGTGCCTGCTCCAATTTTTCCCAATAAATTTTCAACTGTTTCTATTTCTAACTGCAATCCCAATGGACACTCATCTTGTTGCCAATTTCCCCGTACCGGAAAATTTAGAAACTGCCCAACGCTTGCAAACGGAACTCGCCCAAAAGCTTATTTTAGCGGGAGATACAGAGCATATAACTCATATAGCGGCATTGGATGCTTCCATCAAACAAGGAGAAGACCTCGTGGCGGCGGCGGTGTTGTGGGATATGGAGAGGCAAGAAGCTGTCGAAGTCGGGATTGCTCGCATTCCGGGAGATGAAGTGTTTCCCTATGTACCGGGTTTTTTATCTTTTCGGGAAGCACCGGTATATTTGGCAGCATTGGCAGAACTGTCGCCGCGGTGGCAATTGTTGTTGGTAGACGGCCAGGGCATTGCCCATCCCCGCAGTTTGGGGATTGCAGCTCATTTAGGTGTTTATTTGGATATGCCAGCGATTGGGGTAGCGAAAAGTTGGTTGTATGGGAAGGCAAGGGGCGAGTTAGATGATAAAAAAGGGGCAGCGGTGTCTTTATTTGGCGAAGTTTGCGGACAAAAACAGCAAGTGGGTTGGCGGTTTCGTTCTCGCACGCATGTGAAGCCAGTTTATGTTTCTCCGGGACATCGTTTGGATTGTGTTGGTGCTTTGGCGTTTGTTCGTCAGGTTTTGGGGAAGACAAAATTGCCAGAACCCTTACGAAAAGCTCATTATTGGGCAGGTCGCGCTCGCAAGGAACAGTTAAAGGGATGTTTTACTTTGGTTGAATAAATTGATTTGGTGAAGTTTTCTATTTTCAGCAGTTTACCGCATGAATCGGAAGCTTGAAAGCCCTGACTTTTCACGCGCAGGGATGAAAAGCGACCCGTGCGGCTTTAGTCACCGTTAAAATCAAGTTGAGGTGCTAGAATCTAAAAAAGCAGGCGAAATTTCATAAATCTATTTTCGTACATCAATCATGTTGACTCTCAGCTATGAATTTCAACTCAAGCCGACATCCCGCCAGGCTCAAATGATGGAGTCGTGGTGGGAAATCTGTCGGCAAGTTGGCAATGATGGGCTGAGAGAACGCGAAGATGGGCTCAAATCCCGAAAATCGCCTGTCAACGCCTGTCGTCTGGGAGGCGAGTACATCATTCCTGCCGATCCCCCTCGCCCTACCTCTGCCAGTCAGTGCCAGACATTAACACCAGCCAAGAAAGACCATCCCCAATTAAAAATCCCCCAATCGCAAGTTTTGCAGCAAATGCTTCGGCGGTGTGTTTTAAGCGTGGTAAATACTAAGCCTGCAGTAGAGGCCAAACAGACCAGTCAAATTTGTCCCCATTGTGGTGTCCATACGGGGAAAAAGCCGCTTTCTCAAAG
>NZ_LNDC01000184.1 GCF_001870905.1 Geitlerinema sp. PCC 9228 | reverse complement strand
ATTTTAGACAACATGCTGGTCCTGGCTACCAAAAGGCGTTACCAGTCAGCAACAGAAGTTTTACAAGACTTGCAACCTACCAAAACCCAGCCTTCACCAACTTCTTCGCAGTCAAAACTCAAGCAACCTTCTTCACCAACCTCTTCTCCACCTACGTCTAGTCAGAAATCGTTTCAATCCAAGCAGAAACCTTCGCTTCGTTCCTTTGAATTTGAAACGGCAACTGTGGAAATTAAGGCAGCATTCTTCGGAAAAAACATTCATATTCATCGCCGTCGCCAACAAGCACAAGGCTTTAGCGAACCTCTGGGTAACAATATAGAGCTAGAAATGGTTTATATTCCCTCGGGAACCTTCCTCATGGGAGCGCCAGAATCGGAAGAAAAAAGCAGAGACGACGAACAACCCCAGCACCAAGTGAGCGTACCAGCTTTTTTTCTGGGGAAATACCCGGTGACTCAGGCGCAATGGCGCGCTGTAGCCAATCTTCCCAAATGTAAACGCGACCTCAAGCCCAATCCATCCGGTTTTTCAGGGGATAACCGACCCGTAGAAAAAATATCCTGGTATGATGTTGTAGAATTTTGCCAGCGTTTGTCCCAGCATACTGGTAGAGACTACCGACTTCCCAGCGAAAGCCGAGTGGGAATATGCCTGTCGCGCTGGCACGCAAACCCCTTTTTATTTTGGCGAAACCATTACCACCGACCTAGCCAATTACGATGGTAATTATGTTTACGGTCAAGGCAAAAAAGGAGAATTTCGAAAAAAAACCACAGATGTAGGCAGCTTTCCTGCCAATGGATTTGGATTGTTCGACATGCATGGGAATGTTTGGGAATGGTGTGCTGATGGCTGGCATGACAATTACAAAGGGGCACCAACTGATGGCAGTGCTTGGATCGATCTTAAAAATAGAACAAAAACTCCAAAGCTCCTGCGCGGTGGTTCCTGGAACTTCTTCCCGCACAACTGCCGTTCTGCGTTTCGCGTCAGGAGGCGACCCGACTTCACCGGCCTCAACCTCGGGTTTCGCGTAGCGTGCGCCTCGGCGAGGACTCTGTAGCCCTTTCCTCTTTTTCCCTTGTGCCCTTTATCCTTTTTTCTTTTCTCTTTCCCCCTCTCGCCGTTAGGCGAGTCGAAATTT
>NZ_LNDC01000183.1 GCF_001870905.1 Geitlerinema sp. PCC 9228 | reverse complement strand
TACCCAATTTCCAATCTTCACTAACGCTCGAATCAAGCCGAGTAAAATCAGGATCGTAGTTGCTCCCTTCTTCAAAGTTATTATAGTTATAGTATTGACTGAGCCACCCCTGTCCTAAAGGAAAAACACCACTATAGTTTGCGATCTCTTCCGCGCCATTAAACTTGCCATTGAAATTCCAATATCCCACCAAACCTTCTTCTTGACCTTCCAGTTGGGAAGTCATAAGGCTTTGGATTTGACTGGCATTACGAGCCGTATCCCAAATCCGAACTTCATCTATGGCTCCTTCAAAGTAGCTATTGCCTGCTTTACCAATTTCTAACTGTTTGGTTGCTGCTGGCAATTTATTGGCGAAATCAGAGGTAGAGAAAACTTCTACGGCGTTGACGTATAGTTTGTAATCAGTACCGTCGAAGGTGGTGGCAACGTGGTTCCAGGCGTTGGGATTGATAACGTCTTCTACGGTTTTACTGTTCCAGTTGTCTCCATCTCCAAAACCGATTTTGACTGAGGTTTCGTTGATAATAGAAATGCTGGGATAGGCTTGTTTATCTTCTGTGGAAGAACCTAAAATTCCGTGTTGCCCTTTATCGCTAACGTTGGGAAAAATCCAAGCTTCTTGGGTAAATTCGCCGGTTTGGGCTAGGTTGAGATTGTCGTTGGCAGGAACGGAAATCGATTGCTGGTTTTCAAATACGATCGCATCTTCCAGTCCAGCAATGGTGCTACCAAAACCAAATCCTTCTGTAGGGTTAACAACTTCTCCCAAACTGACCGTGGGTTCGTTGTCTTTAAGTTTAGCAGTGGCTGTTTTCTGATTCAGAAGCTTATAAATTTTCGTTTGCGAGTTGGTTGTTTCGTCACTTTCCTCTAATGTAACTTGAATGGTTTCGTCTGTTTCAAAGAGCTCGTCGTTAATATCTTCTACTTGAAGTTTGATTTTGGTAGTCTCTGCAGGAACCTTGAGTTTATAAGTATTTTTGCCGCTTTCGGGATCTGCAAATGCTTTTTGATTCTGATCTCCATCGTCTTTGACAATTGTGTAAAATAGCTTGTAATCCGATCCCTTTTGCGTATCGGCAAAACTGCCTCGAACTGCATCTCCACCAATTGTTAGGTTTAGATCGAATTCTTGAGGAGCTGGCTGTGCTTCACCCTCTGCATCCTGAAAATCAATAGTGAAAATATGTTTAACATTATTGTCTTCACCTTCAGCAAGGGAGTCTTTTTCTTTGGTTATGTTTAGGCGAGGTTCATTATCTTTAAGAATAAATCCTTCGGCGGTTTCTTGTTTTACACCATAACTGCCTTCTTCGACAAGCTTGATATCAAATTCTTCTTGGGACTCAACTAAATTATCGTCTTTTAACTCAACATCATAGATTTTGCTACCTTCACTCCCAGGGAAATTAACAGTATCACTAGAAATTAAATTTAAACCGCTTATTAAATTTAAAAAATCGCTGTTGTTAGAGTCTTTATGATCAATTGTGTATTCTACAGAATAGCTCTTGTTAGGATTTGTTTCTGGATTTTCTTGAGTAATACGAAATTGAGGATTTTGTTCTTTTTCTGTACCGTTTTTTACTTTTTCAATGGAAAATACAGGTTCGTTATCTTCAATGGTGACAGTTGCTGACTGGTTATCAGTGTCAAGAATATAGGCTCCAGGATGTAAAGAAACAGTTAATGTTTCTTCTGGATCGTAAATTAAATCGTCTGGTATATCAATTGTAATTTCTTGCTCTGTTTGGGTAATATCTATAGATTTTTCCGGTTCACCGTCTACACTATAGTAAACAGTGGTTCCTTTAGAACCATCGTAATGTGTAGGG
>NZ_LNDC01000182.1 GCF_001870905.1 Geitlerinema sp. PCC 9228 | reverse complement strand
CCAAAACCATTACCATCGATGTCACGCCGCAAAACGACCCGCCTACAACATCTAACAACACCATCACCATCAACGAAGATAGCAACCATACCTTTAGTGAGAGTGACTTTGGCTTTAGCGATGCCGATGGGGATGCTTTAGATTCCATCACCATAACCAGCCTGCCAAGCAACGGTAGCCTGCAACTCGATGGTAGCGACGTCACCGCAGACCAGGAAATTGCTGCCGACCAGATTGACAAATTGGTATTTACCCCAGATGCGGATAAAAATGGGGATAGCTATGCCAACTTTGATTTCACTGTCAACGACGGTACGACAGATAGCGAAGCCAAAACCATTACCATCGATGTCACGCCAGTCAACGACCCGCCGCAAATAGAAACCAATACCGGTACTAGCGTCGAAGTTGGCAGTTCCGTTCCCATTACCAATAGCGAACTCAACGAAGGCGACCCGGATAGCGATGGCGACGAACTTACCTATCAAGTAACAACGCCAACCAGCAACGGCACTTTGTTTCTGGATGAAAACGGCGATGGTGTCTTGAACGCTGGCGATACAGAAATCGGAAATGGCGGTACCTTTACCCAAGCTGATATTGATAGCGATAAGCTAGCCTACCAACATGATGGTTCTTCCACCAATCCCGATAGCTTTGGCTTCTCCCTCAGCGATGGTGACAACTCGGTAGGAGGCGAGTTTAGCTTTGCCATTGATGCAGAAGGAAATGACCCGCCGGCTTTGCTGGTCAATGAAGGAACAACTCTGGATGAGGGGGGTTCCGTCGTTGTGGGAAACGATAAACTCAACGAAGGCGACCCGGATGACGACGGTGACGAACTCACTTACGAAGTTACCGAAACCACTAACAACGGCACTTTATTCTTAGATGAAAACAGCAACGGTACGCCAGACAGTGGCGAGGAACTGGAAAATGGCGATACGTTTACCCAAACTGATATCGACGATGGCAAGCTAGCTTACCAACATGACGGTAGCGAAACTCCCAATACTGATAGTTTTGACTTTTCCCTGGCAGATGGTGGCGAAGATGGGGCCACCCCAGTGACAGATACGTTTGATTTCACCATCAACGAAGTCAACGACCTGCCGGTGATAGACTCCGATAACTTTGCTCTGAATGAAAATAGTCCTCCAGGAACAGTGGTGGGTACGCTAACGGCTACCGATGCGGAAAACCAACCGCTACAGGATTGGACCATCAATAACAATCCCGACCCCGATGGCGATGGTACGCCGGCGTTTGCCATCAATCCGGAAACTGGAGAAATTACTGTTAACGACCAAGACGACCTGGATTTTGAAAATACACCGAACTTCGATCTGGAAGTACAGGTCAGCGACGGTCAGGGAAAGAGCAATCCACAAACCATCCCCATTCAACTCAATAATGTGAGCGACCCTACGGTCGATCCGGACCAAAACTTTGCTATTGATGAAAATAGCAGCGAAGGAACCCCAGTTGGTCAGGTAACGGCGACCAGCCAGGATGACGAACCGCTACAGGATTGGAAGATTCAAAACAATCCCGACCCGGATGGGGATGGTACGCCAGCTTTTACCATCGATCCGAATACTGGGGAAATTATTGTTGGCGACCAAGACGATTTGGATTTCGAGGAGACGCCTAGCTTCGATCTGCAAGTACAGGTCAGCGATGGTACCACGTTTAGCGACCCGGAAACGGTGACGGTCAAACTTAACGATGTGGTCGATCCCAGCATCAATCCAGATCAAGTTTTCGAGATTTTTGAAAATAGCGAAGCAGGTACCTCTGTCGGTTCGGTACAGGCTACCGACCAAGATAACGATCCCTTACAAGACTGGCAGATTAGCGGTGGCAATGTTGATGTAGACGGCGATGGTAATTCAGCGTTTGCGATCGCTCCCGATACTGGGAAAATTACCGTGAACGACCAGGATGATGTGGATTTTGAAAATACGCCTAGCTTCGATTTGCAAGTGCAGGTTAGCGATGGCAAGCAAACCAGCGACCCCGGTCGAGTAACGGTTAATCTTAAGGATGTGAGCGACCCAGAGGTCGATCCGAATCAAGCTTTCAATCTGAATGAAAACAGTCCTAAAGATACTGTGGTGGGTACGGTGACTGGCAGTACCACCGATGGCAGCTTGCAGGATTGGACGATTAAAAACAATCCCGACCCGGATGGGGATGGTACACCGGCGTTTCGCATTGACCCGGATACTGGGGAGATTGTGGTCAACGACCAAGGTGACTTGGATTTTGAAACCCAAAACAGTTTCGATCTACAAGTACAGGTCAGCGATGGCACCAAAATTAGCGACCCGGAAACGGTGACGGTGAATCTCAATGATGTTAGCGACCCCAGTGTCAATCCCAATCAAACTTTTGCTGTGGATGAAAACAGCAGTGAAGGCACTTCTGTGGGTCAGGTGGTGGCAACGACCACCGATGACGAACCGTTACAGGATTGGACGATAAAAAATAATCCCGACCCGGATGGGGATGGTACGCCGGCGTTTAGCATCAATCCCGATACTGGGGAGATTGTGGTCAATGACCAAGATGACCTGGATTTTGAAAGCAATTCTAGTTTCGATTTGCAGGTACAGGTTGGCGATGGTACCAAGGTCAGCGACCCGCAGAAGGTGACGGTGAATCTCAACGACCTGGCAGAAACCTCGCCGGAACCAGCGAACAATCCTCCCAGCATCGACCATGTGGATATAGAAGCTACGCCGGATGCCGATGGTGCGATCGCGTTAGATACTCAATCCTTTACCGATGTCTATTCTGACCCAGAAAATTCGCCATTAGGCAGCATTCGCATTGATTCGCTACCGGAAAACGGGACTTTGTTCCTTGGTGGCGAACCAGTAACCGCCGGACAAGCGATCGCTTCTGCCGATATCGGGAAGGTAAGCGTGGAACCCGATAGCGACTTTACCGGAACCCTGGAATTTGACTGGAATGCTTCTGATGGGGAACGGTTTGCTCTGTTTGGCAAAACCTTTAGCATCGATGTTGGCGAACCTGTGGCGATTGATAGCGAAGCAGGGGAAGATGTAGAAACGCCATTTAATACCGCGATCGCACTGGAAGATATTGCCATCGACGCTTCCCAGAACGGCAACATCACAACCACCCTCAGCACCAACAACGGAACCCTCACCTTGGGAACCACCAACGGTCTCACCTTCACCCAAGGAGACGGCGACGGCGACCCGCAGATGGTTTTCTCCGGTTCGGAAGAAGCGGTCAATACAGCTTTAGCAAGCCTAACATTTACTCCCAATGATGGCTTTGTGGGAGAAGCTTCCCTGGAAGTAACAGGCAGCAGCGGCACTGCCACCGATACCGATAGCATCAATATTCAGGTATTAGATTCGGTCGGCGGTGACATTCACGATGACTGTCAAATCAATATAACCATACCCGCAGTTCCCCAACTTCCCCCAGATGCCTTTACCGGATTTCCTAGCATCGATCGCACCACCGGGATAGAAACAGACGAAACCATCACCGGTAGCGACAGCGACGACGTTCTCCTGGGAAATGCCAGCCGCAACGAACTGCAAGGCGGTCTCGGCAACGATTTCCTCCTCAGCAACCAAGAAGACGACTTTTTGATAGGTGGGGAAGGCGACGATACCTTCCATGCCGGTCGCGATCGCGATTTGGCTTTGGGAGAAGCCGGAAACGACACCATGCTAGGAGATATGGGAGACGATTCCCTCAGCGGTGGCGAAGGTGACGACGCTTTGGCAGGTGGCAACGGTTCTTCCGTATCCGAGGCTGACGGTAACGATTTGCTGGTTGGCGATGGCGGTCAAGACCTTCTGTTTGGCAACCGTGGCAACGACACCTTGTTGAGTGGTACCGACGACGATACCCTACGCGGCGGTCGTCAGGATGATTGGCTAGTTGCTGGCAGTGGCGACGATGTGGCTTTTGGCGAACTCGGCAACGATTCCCTCAGCGGTGGCGAAGGCAACGACGTCTTAACCGGTAGCAATGGTTCTACTTTGACCAACACAGACGGTGACGATTTACTGGTTGGTGATGGCGGCGAAGATGTTCTGTTTGGCAACCGCGGCAACGATACCCTGTTTGGTGGCGAAGGTGACGATACCCTGCATAGCGGTCGTCAGGATGACTGGGTAATTGGCGAAAGCGGCAACGACGTTTTATTTGGGGAACTCGGCAACGATTCCCTCAGCGGTGGCGAAGGCAACGATGCTTTGACCGGCAGCAACGGTTCTCCCTTCACCGAAAACGATGGTAGTGATTTGCTACTTGGCAACGAAGGGGAAGATACCGTATTTGGCAATCGCAGCAATGATACCTTATTTGGCGGTGAAGGCAACGACCTTCTCCACGGCGGCCGTCAGGATGACCTGGTGGTTGGCAATGCTGGCGATGATGTCGCTTTTGGGGAACTCGGCGACGATAGCCTCTTCGGTAAAGATGGCGACGATACCCTGGTTGGCGATAATGCTGGCGATAGCAATGCACACGGAAACGATTTCATCTGTGCTGGGATTGGCGACGATTTGGCGTTTGGTTCCCAGGGAATGGATTCCCTCCACGGCGGCGATGGTAACGATACTTTGTTCGGCGGTGAAGATGGAGATACCCTCCTTGGCGACGCTGGCAACGATATTTTGCTTGGCGATGTCGGTAATGACTGGTTGTTCGGTGGCGAAGGCAGCGATGATTTCGTTCTTTCGGCAACCACTGGGGTGGATACAATTGAGGATTTCACCGATGGTGTGGATGCGGTGGCGTTGGCTGGTGGCTTGCAATTTTCGCAGCTGACTGTCACGGAAACCGATACTGGTGCTACCATTGCCTTAGGAGAACAAATTCTGGCCAATCTCCTGGGGGTACAAGCTAACAATCTCACAGAGGAAGATTTTCGGGAGTTTTCCGGTCTGTAGGGACGAAAATGGCATTTTTGCCATGCAATTGTCCTTGCCAAAAAGATAAACGCAATTTCCCAATCTGCCGAAACAAGTTTGATGGGAAAAATTCTATAGGGGTAGCTACTTTGGTTCTACTCCTATATTTGTCTTGATACGTTTATGTAGATGATTGTAGAAACTGCATACCTGCTATGGAAGATCGCTATAAAACTTTGTAGAGAGCTACACATGCCACCAGTGCTTTTTCTCCCAGTTCGATAAGCTCACTGTAAAATGAAAAATACTCCCTACTAGGGATTTTCTTAATGGTCACCTGTAAGCTTTTTCTTGCCTTTGATTGTATAACCTCAACCCAGACTACTACCCAAATACGATCATGATTGCAATCGACCGCATAAGTCCGGCAAAAACTGCAGAAGGAAATTTGGACGATCGCGCGATCGCTTTTATTGACCCAGCGGTAGAAAACTACCCACAATTGCTTGCTGGGTTGCTTCCTGGCATTACGCCGATTGTTTTAAAACGCGATCGCGATGGCATCGAGCAAATTACAGAAATTTTATTGGCAGCCGCTTCTCAAAAATCGCCAAATCACTATCAAGCCATTCACTTAATTTCTCACGGGGCCGCTGGTTGTTTGAATTTGGGAAATACTCGCCTCACTTTAGAAACCTTACCGCAATACAGCCAGCAGTTGCAGCAATGGCGTCAGGCGTTGGTTACCAATGCCGACCTGTTGATTTACGGCTGTAACGTAGCGGCTTTTCCCCCAGAAACCAGCAATGGGATTCATCCTTTCCTCCTTCGACTTCACCAACTCACCCAAGCCAACATAGCTGCCAGCAATCGTTTTACAGGCAATTCGAGCAAGGGAGGCAACTGGCAGCTAGAAATACAAATTGGTCGCATCACCCATGGTTTGGCTTTTTCCCAAAAAGTACAACAAGAATATGCTGGTATATTGGCAAATATCACCGTAACCAATACCAACGATGACCTCAACGGTTCCACTACCAGCATTACCGATTTACAAAACAATCCTGGTGTGGATGGCATTAGTTTGCGGGAAGCCATTGCAGCAGCCAACAATACAGCGGGTGCCGATACAATTTTATTGGCTTCTAGCGTTACTGGTTCGATTGTACTGGATGGTAATCCACTACAAATTAGCGATGATTTAACCATTGACGGACCGGGGGCAAGTTATTTAAAAATTGATGCGAATAACACCTCTAGAGTTGTTTCAGTAACTGAAGATGTGCCTGTCACCCTTGAAGGGATTACCATTACAGGCGGTTTAACTTCTAGCGGTGGTGGTGGTATCTACAGCGTTGGCAACTTAACCCTGGAAAACAGTGTGGTTACTGGGAATACCATATCTGGAGGAGAATTCGCCGATGGCGCTGGTATCTACATTCAAAACAGCAATTTAACAATTCTCAACAGTGTCATCTCTTCTAATACTGGCAGCGATTCTGTTGGTGGTGGTATTGCGGTTCGGGGAGATGGAACCGTTACGATTTCCAATAGCACCCTTTCTGAAAACACCTCCGTAGTGGGTGGTGGTCTTTCAGTTCAGGGAAATGGAGATATTACGATTTCCAATAGTAGCATTTTGGCAAATACCTCGGGAATTGGCGGTGGTATTTATATTAACGGCAATGGAAACGCCACAATTACCAACAGCACAATCTCTGACAATAGCACAGATGTTTCTAATGTTGAGACTAGCCATGGTGGTGGTATTGCCATTCAAGAAAGTGAAAACATCACCATTACCAATAGCACCATCTCTGGAAATACAGCTGGCGGCAGCGGTGGTGGCATATCTATTCTATCTATTAATAACAATGCAAGCAGTAGCATTCTCAATAGCACCATCTCTGGAAATAAGCGGTGGTGGCATATCTATTCTATCTATTAATAACAATGCAAGCAGTAGCATTCTCAATAGCACCATCTCTGGAAATACAGCCGGCGACAGCGGTGGTGGTATCGATATTATCGGATATTCTTTCGACAGTATTCTCAATTTAGCTCACGTAACGATTGCTGAAAACGAATCCACAAATGGTGGCGATGGATTAAATAAAAATGATGGAGGAACCGTTAATGCTTCCTATAGTTTAATTTCTAATAATGGAGATTTCAATATTAGTGGGGTATTGGATAGCGACAATCAAAATGTAACAGACGATTTGGGAAATAACCTTGCTCCCCTGGCTGACAATGGCGGTCTCACACAAACCCATGCTTTGTTACCAGGAGCAACCAATGCCATCAACCAAACTACTGACAGCACCATCGGAGAAGACCAACGTGGCGAATTTCGCGACGACCAACCCGACATTGGTGCCTTTGAATTTGATGATTTGCCGGTTGCCAACGAAGATACGTTTTCCGTCGTTGAAGATAGTTCTGCAAATGAGTTGGCAGTAACCGGTAACGATACTTTTGGATTGAACGGTGCTGCTTCTGGGGAAATTATAATTACTACAGTGCCTAGTAACGGTAGTGCAACTGTCGATAACAACGGTACGCTGAACGACCCCACCGACGATGGCATTGTCTATACGCCGAATCCCGATTTTGATGGCGGCGACAGTTTTGTTTATCAGATAGAAGATGGCAACGGCGATACAGACACGGCAACAGTTTCGGTCACGGTTACTCCCATCAACGACCCACCCAGCCTTCTTAACAATCCCCTCACCGTTGATGAAGGCAGTAGCGATGCCATTGATGCTACTTTTCT
>NZ_LNDC01000181.1 GCF_001870905.1 Geitlerinema sp. PCC 9228 | reverse complement strand
TGAGAAGATGGGGTTGGCGAAAAGGCGCAAATTCTGGATGCTGGCGGAAATTATTCGCTAGGTCTATCGCTTCTTGAACCAACGAAATTTCCAAACCAAGATCGAATTTTTGCAGCGTATCTACACGATCGATGTCGCCTTCCAACGCCTGGTGGGTTAGCTGACCGATGCGACGTTTTTCATCCAAACCTTGACCGACACCTGGATGTCCATATATATAGTTTAATTTAAATTCCCACGGACAACGATGGTACACGCTTGCCTATTACAATCGCGGCATTGCTTACTACCATATGCAAAAGTACCAACAGGCAGTGAAGGATTTTAATAAAACGATTGAGATCGATTCCGAAAATGCCAATGCCTACTACTGGCGAGGTTTGACTTATCGGCAAAGGGGCGATCGCGAAGCGGCGAATCCTGATTTTCAAGAGGCAGCCAACTTATACGAACAGCAGGGAAACCAGCAATGGTTCCAACGCGCCAAGGAACAAATGCAGCAATAAAAATATTTGCCAAATTTGTTGGAAATGGCTTTGATGGATGTTAAACGCGATCGCCTTTTTCTCCAAAATAAAATTTTATCCAGCAAGCGATCGCTTTTTAATCAACGCCACATTCTCCAACGCTTACTCTTGACAATTGACAAATTTCCCAACGAACCGAATCGTAGAAAAATAGCAATTGGTGTTGGCATACAGCCAGCAGGGAGAAATTGGACTGTTGCCGTCGATGCGTTCAAAAGATTCTGACAGAACAAGTTGGCAAAGAAACGGAAAATTCGGAGATTGAGAGTCAGCTTATCTTCGATCGCGATTTGTGGTTGGCTGTGGGATGGGATGATTTGACGCGAATCTATGCTGGTTTTATCCATCTGGAAAATCAAGATGGCAACATCTAGATTCAACGGAACATGACCAAATTGGATATTGCTCAAAGGTGGGTCGATAGGGGGATTTTGAAAGAAGATATGGTTTTGGGATTACAACCTCCCTACAAACGTCCTTATCCTGGCTATGGAACCGGAACTTCACTAGTAGAATCTTCTTCCTATATTAGTTGAAAACTCGTTCGTATATGGATTGGACATATAAAAAAGCGATCGCACGCACTTTCCAGGCTTCATCCAGGCAACTGCTTCTGATTTCCGTCAAAATTATCTAGTTTCCCCTACAAACAATCAATCCCGCATGAGTGGTTAGAGAAGAAAGGATGAAAATAGATGCTGCCAGACAGGGGCAATGTCAACTGCATTGATTTTCCCGGAACCGCTTGATAAATCCTTATCTAGGAGTAAAATAAGAAAAAGAACGGCGAACTGGATTGATTCCGATGGATAAACAACGCTTACAGGCTTATCTCTCGCTGATTGAGGAATTGCTGAATTGTCCGAGTGGCGAGGAGTCGCAAGTGCTGGAACAACACCCCGAACTCCTGGATGCGGGGTTGGTGCAAACTTGCGAATTGGTGGCGGAACAGTTGGGGGAAGCGGAAAGAGAGCAGGAAGCTGAGTTTGTTAGAGGTTTGGCACAGCAGTTGGCGGACTATCTCAACCGTCAAGCCTCTGAGGAAGAAAGTACACCCAGCGAAACCCAACCAAGCGCTACGTCAAAAGACTATCTCCAGTTTTTAAAGGGCTTGTTGCAAGTTGAAATTGAAAGCAAGGGTGACCCCCAGAGCGTTTATTCCTACTTAGAACAACATCAGGATAAACTCGATTTGTCTTTTGCCAAGATTCTTACTCAATGGTTTGACTCAAATCTCGACTCGAACAATTCTGAGAAAAACCAAGCTCTTGCAGCATTGGCGAACCAGATTGCCGTTGATATTCAAGAATTTCCATTAGGCAGTCGCGCAAATAATATTGAAATTGCCATCGCTGCCTACCAAGCTGCTTTACAAGTGCGTACCCGCAGTGCCTTTCCCCAAGATTGGGCCATGACGCAATATAACTTAGCAAATGCCTACAGCGATCGCATCCGGGGAGAGCGCGCCGAGAACCTAGAGGAAGCCATCGCTGCCTACCAAGCTGCTTTACAAGTTTA
>NZ_LNDC01000180.1 GCF_001870905.1 Geitlerinema sp. PCC 9228 | reverse complement strand
TGACGGCGGCTGAAGCCGCACGGGTCGCTTTTCATCCCTGCTTTAAAAAGTCAGGGCTTTCAAGCTCCTGATTCATGCGGTAAATCGAGATTTACCAGCCTTTTTCAGCCTTGTCGAGAATGTAGGCAGCCACGTCTTCAATATCTTTGCTGCTCAAACGACCGATAAAGGAGGGCATGGCCATTTTCCCTTGTTTGACCTGAGTGGTAATGGCATCCATGGAATCCATGCCGTATTTTTCTAAATCGGATTTTTTCAGGGTTTTGGCAGGATTGACGGTATTGCCACCACCCATATGGCAAGCGGTGCAGTTGGCACTAAACACTTTAGCACCATTGCTCAGGTCGGCAGCCATGGCTGGGGTGGCAAATGTCAAAGCAACGAACGCCACGAGAAGGGTAACCAAGGAAAATAGTTTTTTTACCATCATTACGCAGTGAAGTTGGTTGACTACGAGGCTTTATTATATCGAAACTTAGGCCCGCTATCTTCTATTATTTGGTAGCGAAGTTTTTCCTGTCAAAAGACAGCCTGTAAAATTCGATCGTACTTCAGCGGCGATTTGCCAAAAAAAACCGCGATCGCTAAGCTTGTAGCCGTCGATCGCGCAGAGGTGGGTAGCTTCTAACAATGGGAAGCTACCGTTTAACTTACAAACAGTTTTTTAACGAGATTTTTTTATGTCGCGTGCCATATTCCGGAACATATCCATGTTGGAATCGGAACTCCGACGTTGGGAAACATCGTTGTTGTTAAATTGAGGTTGTGGTTGGAAAGAAGATGTGGAATTGTTGTTGGTGTTGTTGGTTTCTGTACTTTCTTCAGAGGATTCTGGCATCGCAGTTTCGCCGGTGCTGCGCCCCATGGAAGAAATGTATTCTACCCGTTCGTTGTTGGCATCGGCTTGGTCGGCTTTTTTCGCAAAGGTTTTCCTGATTTTACGCGGCGTGCGCATGTAGTCCATGTTGCCCATGGTTTTGGCGTCATCCGGGTCTAAGTAATAGGTACCGGAGGAACGATTGGTACGTTTTTTCGGTGCTCGATCGCCGTTGTTTGATTTTTTGGATCCAAACAAACCACGAATAAATCCAGTCATACTGTTTTCCCCAAGTCGACAGATAAGTGCTTGCTTTATAGAATATCTTAACAATTCTTAGACAACTTGTCGAAACAAATTTTCATTAAGTAGTTGTGCCCACCAATTATCACCTGGTAGAAAACCACTACGCGATCGCTCAAAAAGTCAAAAAATCCCCACATCTTTCCCTAGCTTTTTGCAAAATTTTACCAACTAAGATGGGGTGTTTTTTCCATTGCTGCTAGAACGTGGCTTCTGCTGTTGCCCTTGCGTTTGATCTACTGGGTTTTCTTTTGACTGGAAAGGGGCATTTTCCGACACCGCGATCGCTGGTTTTAAAAGTTCCCAAGCCGCCGCTGCCTTTTCGTGAAAAGCATCGTACTCCACCTTGAGTTTTGCTAAATTATTGAGAGTCCGAGCAAATTCTTTACTGCTAGCCATTTCCATTTGTTCGCTGCTGAGGGGTTTGGGATCGAACAACGCCTCAATTAGTTTCACATACGGCTGTGCCGCCTCTTGCGCCTGCTGCAGTTGCACCCGCAACAGCGAAAACTGCGCCAACTCCGACGCCGCCACCTCTATCGGTTCTAGTTCTCGGTCTGGTTCCCGTTTGGATTTGCGTTTTTTGGAGGTTTTACTAGTATTGGGCGCTTCCACCAAAACCAACTGTTCGCTACCCAAACCATTGGCAAAGCTATCCGGCGTTAATGTGGTATCGTTTTCATCTTCCATACGCCGCATGATTTCATCGAGGGCTTTTTCCCGGGTGGCTTCGGTATCCTGGGTGCCGACTCTAAAACACTAACAAACGTTCATAGACGTTAAGGTTTCTTCCTGCTTCACAGTAGCAACGTCGGCGTTAACTACTCCACAACAGGCTGACACGGTGGGTCTCACCGC
>NZ_LNDC01000179.1 GCF_001870905.1 Geitlerinema sp. PCC 9228 | reverse complement strand
TCACCAAGGCAGGTACGACGAAGCGGAACCCCTCTACCGCCAAGCTCTAGAGATGAGAAAACGCCTACTGGGCGAACAACATCCCTCAGTCGCCAGCAGCCTCAACAATCTGGCAGCTTTGTACGAAAGCCAAGGTCGCTACGAGGAAGCAGAACCCCTCTACCAAGAAGCTCTGGAGATGAGAAAACGCCTATTGGGCGAGCAACATCCCCGTGTCGCCGACAGCCTCAACAATCTGGCAGCTTTGTATTGGAACCAAAACAACTTCCAGCAGACACTTTCTTATCTAGAACAAGGACTTGCTGTGGAAGAACAAGTCTTGCAGCAAAACTTGGTTGGCGGTTCACAAGCTGACAAACAGGATTATCTAGATACCTTTGATGCCACCACAGATGCAGCTATTACCCTCTCGCTACAACATTCTAGTGAAGAAGCCAACCAACTCGCTTTAAAAACCCTTTTGCAACGCAAAGGACGCTTGCTAGGCTTGTTCGCCAACATCCTGCAAATTTTGCAGCAAAATCTCAATCCCGAAAACCAAGCTTTATTGGATCGATGGATAAGCACCAACCAACAAATTTCCCACTTAGCTCACTTACCATCAAACAAACGACCGGACAATTTTGACCGGAAATTGGAACAGTTACGATCGCAAAGCCAGGACTTACAAAATCAACTCAGCCGCCGCAGTAGCCAATACCGACAGCTCACCCAATCGGTGGAAATTTCAGAATTGGCATCGCAACTGCCAACCAACAGTGCTTTGCTGGAATTTGTCCTTTATCAACCCTTCGATCCAGAAGCACCTGAAGGAGAACGATTCGGCGACCGTCGCTACGCTGCCTATATCCTCCACCCCGATGGCAGCATCCAACGTCAAGATTTAGGCAAAGCCTCCGAAATCAATGATTTGGTCGGTTCTTTATACCAGGGATTGAGTTCCGACAGCTATGCCATTGCAGAAGTCAAAGAAGTTGCCAAAAAAGTCAGCGATCGCATTCTCGCTCCCCTGCGTCCTTACTTGCAAAACGCCGACCATTGGTTCGTCTCCCCCGACGGTGCTTTGAACTTGATTCCCTTTCAAGTATTGCTCGACAAACAAGGTAAGTATCTAGTCAAAACCACCCCCATCACCAACCTCACATCCGGAGGCGATTTGCTCCGTTTGGACAACGATTCCCCAGCCACTTCACCTCCCATATTCGTCGGCAATCCCTATTTCAAAAAAGCCGGTGCCACCGATGTTGCCCTCAGAAGTGCCACAAGCAGTACCATCAGCCAACAAAAATGGGGCGCGCTACCGGGAACTGCCACAGAAGTGGAAACCCTGGCACCAATGTGGCCGCAAGCTCGCACTTTCTTAGAACAACAAGCAACAGAAGCCATTGTCAAACAAGCGGAACAACCCCAGATTTTGCATTTAGCTACCCACGGCTTTTTCCAAGATTATCCGAATTCTGACGAAGCCATTATCAATCCTTTGGTGCGTTCTGGTTTGGTATTTGCCGGGGTCAAGAAAGGTCAAAGCGGTGAAAACGAAGATGGCGTAATGACGGCATTGGAAATGGCAGGATTGGATTTGCAGGGAACCCAAATGGCAGTGTTGTCGGCTTGCGAAACCGGTCGTGGCGATTTGTCTGCCGGTCAAGGGGTGTACGGGTTGCAGCGAAGTTTGGTCTTTGCTGGCGCTGAAAGTCAGTTGGTCAGTTTGTGGCGAATTAGCGACCAAGATACCCCAGAGTTGATGGTCAAATACTACCAACGCTTGCAAAATGGTGAAGGCAGAACGCAAGCTTTGCGACAGGCACAGTTAGAGATGCTCAACGACCCGCAAACGGCACATCCCTACTACTGGTCTGCCTTTATTCAATCGGGGGATTGGCGACCTCTGGATGACAACTATTGACACTCTCACGAATAGAATTCGTGAGATTCTCGCTTCATCGGGTGTGCCTAGATGGATTAGCTATGCTAGTCCATCCCCG
>NZ_LNDC01000178.1 GCF_001870905.1 Geitlerinema sp. PCC 9228 | reverse complement strand
CCTATGGGATCAAGAAAAGCTAGAAGAAGCTATAGAGAAATACCAGAAAGCTCTACAACTCAATCCTGAGTTTTTCTATGCTTATAACGGCTGGGGAAGTGTCCTCTTAGACCAAGGAAAGCTAGAAGAAGCGATCGCAAACTACCGCCAAGCTCTCCAAATCAACCCCGACTTTGCCGTGGCTTACAACAATCTGGGCTATGCTTTACAGCAACAAGGAAAGTTACAGGAAGCGATCGAAAAATACAAACGTGCCCTTGAAATCGATCCGAACTATACCACAGCCCAAAACAACTTGGACGAAGCACAACGACTCCTAGCCCAACGAAGAGATTCCCGAGATCCTATTATCGACGATACCCAGTACGTACCCAGTTCCGACCAAGAACCCCTCGTTGATGTTTTGCGTTCTACGGCCAAGATTTTGGCTCAAATTCCCCAGGGAAATTCCATCGCTACCGGTTGGGTTATCAAACGAGAAGGAGATACAGCCTGGCTGATTACCAATCGCCACGTACTTACTGGAGACAAGACTTCCCGCCTTAGCGATAAAATTGAGGTAGAATTTTTCAGCGAACTACCGGAACACCGCCGTCCTCGCTACCCAGCCACCATTGTCAAAGCTAGCGAGGCCAATTCCGACCTAGACTTAGCTGTTTTGAAAGTCACGGACATTCCCGAAGATATCCAACCTTTGGACATCCAAACAGGTCGCGTGGCTCGTCTCACGGATGTTGTGATTGTCGGACATCCTTATAATGTTGAGGGCGCTTGGAATGTAGTTAGCGGTGAAGTTACCAATTACAGTCCTAACAATCCCATGCTTACCGTTGATGCCACCCTAGCACAGGGAAATTCTGGCGGTCCTATTGTCACCAGCGACGGCGAACAAGTCATTGGCTTGATGGCACAGATTCGCGATACGACGACTGTAGCTACCAATCCAGACGAGCCTTCGCCATCTTTAGGTCCCACGGTAGCAACTGGCGGTGTGGGTTTGGCCTATCGCATCGAGCTTGTATGGAACCAGCTACAAGAATGGGGCATTTTGCAGGAATGATGTTTTGCGTCTAGTTGGTCTTGCTCGGAATTTTGCCGTTACCAACAGTGCGACTGAGGTATTCTAGGAAAAGAGATGAGTTCCAATAGGATTCAAAGTATATGTTTCGTTGGTCTATCCCTTGGATTGTAGGTGTTTGTTTGGTAGCTGCTTCGCCGGTAGCAGTGGTAGCGCAGAGCGTTGACGAACTCCACGGGCAAGGAAACTTGGCGCAAGATGCTGGGAACTACGAAGAAGCAGCAAAAATTTTCCGGGAAATTATTAAACGGGCACCCGATGACTACGAAGCATATTTTGAACTAGGGGAAACACTGCAACAACAAGGAAAGCTAGAGGAAGCTGCAGAAAACTACCAACAATCTGTTCAAATTAAGCCTGAGTATGCTCTTGCTCATAGAAAGCTGGGTGATGTGCTGCGAGAGCAAGGAAAACTAGAGAAAGCTATTGAAAGCTATCGCCAAGCTGTTCGACACGACTCTGATTACGCTCTTGCTTACAGAAATTTAGGCTATGTCCTCGAACAGCAAGATAAATTGGAAGAGGCTATAGAAAACTACCGGCAAGCGATCGAACTTAACCCTGAGTATATCCTTGCTTACAAGAACTTAGGTTATGCACGCGAACAGCAGAGCAAATGGGAAGAGGCTAGAGAAAGTTACCAGCAAGCGATCGAGCTTGACCCTGATGATGCCTGGACTTATAACAGGTTAGGAGATGTGCTAGAAAAGCAAGGAGATTTAGACGAAGCTATAGAAAACTACCGGCAAGCGATCGAGCTTGACCCTGAGTATACTCTTGCTTATAAAAATTTAGGTTATGCCCTCGAACAGCAAGACAAATGGGAAGAAGCTATAGAAAACTACCGGCAAGCGATCGAGCTTGACCCTGATGATGCTTGGACTTATAACGAATTAGGAGAT